>JBHORA010000117.1:0-5076 GCA_042408535.1 Chloroflexota bacterium
GCCGCCGAACGGAGCCACGCCGGAGGCGTCCAGCTCGTCGAAGCACCGATGCCGGGCCTCGTCGGCGCCGTCCACGTCGCCATCGGGGATCGGGTCGCGGCGGGCGACCCGATCGTCACCCTCGAGGCGATGAAGATGGAGCACGTCGTTGCCGCACCGGGTCCGGGTCGAATCGTCGACCTCGCCGTCGGCCGCGGCGACCAGCTCGCCCGGGGTGATCTCGTCGCCGTCCTCGAACCCTGAGGGCAGACCGGCGAGGCGATACGATGGCTGGCGCATCGACCGCCTTCCATCGACCCCCCGCCAGGCGACGCACACGGTGATGATGACGAACAGCGAACGACAGCCGCCAGCGCACCCTTCGGTCCCAGCGCCCGCCCGTGGGCCCGCCTCCGGCCCGGGTCCGAGCGCGACGAGCGCTTCGGCCGAGAGCCCCCGCCCGAGCCGAGCGGAGCTTCTCGCCGCCCACGCGGCAGCCCGTCAGCGTCGGAATGCGGCGCCGCTCGGGAGCGAGGAGTGGGTGGCCGCGGTCCACGAGATCGCCCGGATCGAGGTCACCATCGCTGAGCTCGACCGGACGGCGAACCCGCCGCGGCTCTGAGTCAGCGGTCGGGAGGCTCGCCGTGGCCGGGAACGAGACGAGGCCCGAAGACGTCTCGCCCGAGCCCTCCCGCGCCCCCCGCTCGCCGACGCCGGACCGCCAGGTTCGGGTCTACGAGGTGGGGCCGCGCGACGGCCTCCAGAACGAAGCCCTGCCGGTGCCAACGGAGACGAAGCGCCGCTACGTCGAGCTTCTCGTCGCCGCTGGGCTCCGGGAGATCGAGGTCACGAGCTTCGTCTCGCCGCGGGCCGTTCCGCAGCTCGCCGACGCCGAGGCGCTCTGCGCGGCCCTCGAGCGACCTCCGGGCGTCCGCTTCGTCGCCCTCGTCCCGAACCTCCGGGGGCTCGAACGAGCGGAGCGGGCGGGTGCCGAGGCGATCGCGGTCTTCACCGCCGCCACCGACGAGTTCACGCGGCACAACATCGGGATGACCGTCGCCGAGAGCCTGGCCGTCTTCGCGCCGGTCGTGGCCGGGGCCCGCGAGCGTGGCTGGTGGGTGCGCGGCTACGTGTCCACGGCCTTCGGCTGTCCCTACCGAGGGCGGGTCGAGCCGGCCCGGGCAGTGGAGGTCGGCCTCCGGCTCCTCGGACTCGGCGTCGACGAGGTCTGCTTCGGTGACACGATCGGGGTCGGCGTCCCGAGCCAGGTGACCGAGCTCGTTGGGCGGGCGGTCGAGGCAGGGATCCCGCTCGACCGGCTCGCTCTCCACCTCCACGACACGCGGGGGACGGCGCTGGCGAACGTTGCGGCCGGCCTCGCCGCGGGGGTCCGCTGTTTCGACGCCTCGACCGGCGGTACGGGCGGCTGTCCGTACGCGCCGGGTGCGGCGGGCAACTTGGCGACCGAAGACCTCATCTACCTCCTCGACGGCGAGGGCTGGCAGCACGGCGTGGACCTCGAGGGGGTCCTCGTCGCAGCACGGTTCATCGCCGGCGCTCTCGGCCGACCGCTCGCCTCGAAGGTGGGCCAGGCCGGGGGGTGGGCGGCGCGCGGGGGGTCGGGCTGAGGAGCGCGGAGGGTCGGGCCGAGAAGCGCGGGGGTTCGGGCCGAGAAGCGCGGGGGGTCGGGCTGAGGAGCGCGAAGGGTCGGGCCGAGGAGCGCGGGGGGTCGGGCCGAGGGACGCGGGGGTTCGGGCCGAGAAGCGCGGGGGTTCGGGCCGAGGGACGCGGAGCGTCGGGGTGGCGGTCGTGCTCGCGCCGAGGTGCCCGTCCCGGGCCGGGGTGCGCGCGGTATCCAGATATTCGCGTTGTGCATGCTAACCGGGCGCGGCTCGGCCGATGTCGGTCAACGATGCGGGTCATGCATGCTCGGGGCGCCGGCGCCGCGACAGCGTGGTGCTATTCGCCCGGCGCATGCAAGGCAGGAGGTGGCCCGCGCGCCCTTGGCCTGCATGCACCGGACGCATAGGTGGGCGCGGCGACCGGGGTAGGAGGGCGTGGCGCCCCATCCGGTGTCGCGGGCAGGTGGGCTCGGCCTCGGCGTCGCCGTCGTTTGCATGCACTGGATGCATAGGTGGAGGTGCCGACCTGAGCAGTGGCTGCCACGCCCTTCGCCGCAGCCAGTCCCGGTCGCCGCCGCCGGTGGGACGAGAGCGTCACGTCCTCCCAAGCGCCACGACGCGCTCGGCCCGGCTCGATTACCATCGGCGCATCATGGACGGCGTCGTCCTCGTGCTCAACCAGAACTACGAGCCGCTCAACGTCTGCAACCTGCCGCGGGCGTTCCGCCTCATCCTGGGCGCGAAGGCCGAGGTCATCGAATACGACCATCAGGTCATCCCGACGCCGCGGACGGCGTTCCGGGCGCCGTCCGTCATCCGCCTCCAGCACCTCGTTCGGCGGCCGCGGCCCAGGGTCCGGCTCGCCCGGCGCGAGGTCTTCGCCCGCGATCACTACACCTGCCAGTACTGCGGCCGGAGCACAAACGACCTGACCCTCGATCACGTCGTCCCCCGCCACCGCGGCGGCGGCCACACCTGGGAGAATCTCGTCACGGCCTGCAAGAGCTGCAACCACCGCAAGGGCGGCAAGACCCTCGAGGAGGCCCGGATGCGACTCATCCGGCAGCCCTTCGAGCCGCGAAGCGACGTCTACTCGCTGTTCACGCCGTACCTCGCCGACTCGCGGAACGAGGCATGGCGGACGTACCTCTTCCTCGGCCGGAGCTAGGCGCCGGTCGGGGACCGACGGACACGGCGGAGTCCTCCGAGCAGGCGGGTGGCCACGCCGCGGAGCCAGCCGGCCGTGCTGGGCGGCCCCCAGGGGACTCGGCGCCCGGCGCGCAGACCCGCGACCGTGCCCCGGATCACGGCGTCGAATCTGAGCGGCCGCCGGGGGACTCCAAGCCGGGCCAGCGCTCCTTCGAGCCCAGCGCCGAGCCAGCCCGAACCCGGATCGCCGAGGCCGAGCCCGCCCGAACCCGGATCGCCGAGGCCGAGCCCGCCCGAGCCCGGATCGCCGAGGCCGAGTCCGCTCGCACCCGAACCGCCGACGCCGAGGCCGCCGACGCCGAGGCCGCCGACGCCGAGGCCGCCCACGCCCTGATCGCCGGGACCGTCCCCGAGGCGGTCCTCGACCTCCTCCGACACCTGTGGCGCGCCGGCCACGCCGCCTACCTCGTCGGTGGCTCCCTCCGCGACGTCCTCCTCGGCCGCCGAGCGGCGGACTGGGACCTGGCGACCGACGCCCGGCCCGACGAGATCCTCGCCGTCTTCCCCGACGCGACCTACGAGAACCAGTTCGGCACCGTCGGGGTCCGTCGGAGGGACGGCGTCCACGAGATCACGACCTTCCGATCCGAGCACGAGTACGCCGACTTCCGGCGCCCCCACCGGGTCGAATTCGGCGAGCGGATCGAGCAGGACCTGGCCCGCCGCGACTTCACGATCAACGCCCTCGCCTGGGGCGGCGAACCGACGCCCGACGGCGCGCTACCCGAGCCCCGGCTCGTCGACCCCCACGGCGGCCTCGCCGACCTCGCTGCCCGCCGCATACGGGCCGTCGGCGATCCCCTCGTTCGCTTCGGCGAGGACGCGCTTCGGATGGTCCGGGCCGTCCGCCTCGCCGCCGTCCTCGACTTCGAGATCGAACCGGCGACGCTGGCGGCCATTCGGGAACGAGCGGATCTCGTCCGCCACCTCTCGGGCGAGCGGGTCGCCGCCGAGCTGACGAAGCTCCTCGCCGCCGCTCGTCCCTCCGTCGGCCTTCGCCTCCTGGCCGAGACCGGACTCCTCGAGCGGCTCCTCCCCGAACTCGCCGCCGAGCGCGGGGTTCCCCAGGCGAAGATCCCGGGTGACGACCTCTGGGCCCACACCCTGCGGACCGTGGATGCGGCCCCGGCCGAGCAGCCGATCGTCCGCCTGGCAGCCCTCCTCCACGACGTCGGCAAGCCGGAGACAGCGGCCGACGGCCACTTCCCGGGCCACGAGATCCGGGGTGCCGAGCTGGCGGCGTCGATCCTCCGTCGACTCAGGTTTCCCAGGGAGACGGTCGAGCGGGTCGCCCACCTCGTCCGGCACCACATGTTCTCGTACGAAGGAGGCTGGAGCGATGCCGCCGTCCGGCGCTTCGTCGCCCGGGTCGGACGGGACGCCCTCGACGAACTCTTCGCCCTCCGGCGCGCCGACAACGTGGGCAGCGGCCTCCCGGACGGGACGGGTCTCGCCGAGCTCGAGGCGCGGGTCGCGGCGATCCTCAGGGGGCCCGTCGTCCTCGACCGGCGCGACCTCGTCATCGACGGCCACGATCTCATCCGGGAACTCGGGCTCGAACCGGGACCGCGGCTCGGTCGGATCCTCGATGCCCTCCTGGAGCGGGTCGTCGCCGATCCCGGCCTGAACGAGCGGCCGACGCTCCTCCTCCTCGCTCGGTCCCTCGTCGCCGGGGAGGGAGAGTGACCACGATCGAGCTCCTCCTCGACGCCGAGCGAGCCCTCACCGCCGGGCTCCTCGACCGGGCAGAGCGCACCTACCGGCAGGTACTCGCCACCGACCCACGGAACGCCATCGCCATCGTCGGGCTGGCGCGGGTCGCCCTCGAGCGAGGTGACGAGGACGGAGCCCTCGTCCTGGCCCGAGAGGCGCTCGCCGTCGATCCGGAGAACCCGGCAGCCCGGCGCCTTGTGCTTCGCCTCGAGGAGGTCCGGGCAGCTCGGGCGGTGCCGAAGGATGCGATCGAGGCCGGAGGGGACGTTCGTGGCGGGGCTGATGGTGCTCGAGGCGCGGCCGAAGCACCTCGAGGGGCGGCCGAAGCACCTCGAGGGGCGGCCGAAGCGGAAGGGGCGGCCGAAGCACCTCGAGGGGCGGCCGAAGCGGAAGGGGCGGCCGAGGCACCTCCAGGCGCGGCCGAAGCGCCAGGGGCGGCGGAGGCGCCATCGGCGGCCGAAGCGCCTCCCATACCGGCCCGCCCCCTCCCTCGTCGGCGCTGGCTCGACCGCCTCCTCCGTCGTCGCTGACGCCTCTGGCCGCCCCGGGCCGG
>JBHORA010000078.1:0-7309 GCA_042408535.1 Chloroflexota bacterium
CGGCGGACGGCCCGCCGGGCCGTCGGGCAGACCGTCGTCGGGCCGAGCGTCGGTGGGCTCCCGGCGTGGCGGGAGGTCATCGAACCGCACCCCGACGTCGCCGCCGGGCGCTACCAGCAGGCTGAGTTTGCGGCCGACCTCGACCAGGTTCGCCGGGGGGCGGCGAGCATCGAGTACCAGGACCCCGTCGAGTTCTTCCGGCGGACCTACCTCACCGAGGGCCTCCGGCGGCTCCTCGAGAGCGCCCTGCGTCGACTCGGCTCCGAAGGCGGCGATCCCGTCATCGAGCTCCAGACGACCTTCGGCGGCGGAAAGACGCACTCGATGATCGCCCTCTATCACCTCGCCGACCCGGACCGCCGACCGGCCGAACTCCCCGGGCTGGAGCCGGTCCTCGCCTCGGCCGGTGTGTCGACCCTGCCTACAGTCCGGCGGGTCGTCCTGGCCGGGCAGGCCCTCTCGCCGGGCCAGCCGTGGGTGCGCGATGGCCGGGCGATCCGGACCCTCTGGGGCGAGCTCGCTTGGCAGCTCGGCGGGAGCGCCGGCTTCGACCTCGTCGCCGACTCGGACCGGGCCGGGGTGAGTCCGGGCTCGGAGATCATCCGGGGTCTCCTCGAGCGCTTCGGGCCGGCCATCGTCCTCGTCGACGAGTGGCTGACCTTCCTCCGCCAGCTCTGGGCGGTGGACGGCCTCCCGGCCGGGTCCTTCGATGCGAACCTCTCCTTCGCCCACTCCCTCGCCGAGGCGATTCGGGCGACGCCGAACTCACTCCTCGTCGCCTCGCTCCCCTCCTCAGCGGTCGAGGTCGGCGGCGAGGGCGGCCAGATGGCCCTCGCCCGCCTCCAAGACACGTACGGTCGCCTCCAGTCGCCGTGGCGGCCCGCGACTCCCGAGGAGGGCTTCGAGATCGTCCGGCGGCGCCTCTTCCAAGCCCTCCCGGCCGAGCGGGCACCAGCCCGCGACGCCGTCATCCAGCACTTCGCCGAGCTCTACGTCCAGCGCCGAGGCGACTTCCCGAACGAGACCCGGGAGGCCGACTACCGACGGCGGATGGAGCGGGCCTACCCGATCCATCCCGAGCTCTTCGACCGGCTCTTCGGCGACTGGGCGAGCCTCGATCGCTTCCAGCAGACCCGCGGCGTCCTCAAGCTCATGGCCGTCGTCGTCCACGTCCTCTACGAGCGCGGCGACCGGAGCCCGCTCGTCCTGCCGGGCTCGATCCCCCTGGACGACGAGCTCGTCGTCTCCCAGTTCACCCAGTACCTCGAGGACCAGTGGGTGCCAATCGTCGCCTCGGACGTCGACGGGCCGGGCTCGCTGCCCCTCGCCGTGGACCGTGAGAACCCGGCCTTCCAGAGATACGCGGCGGCGCGGCGCGTCGCCCGGACCGTCTTTTTGGGCTCGGCACCGACCCTGCGGGCGGCGACGCGCGGGATCGACGATCGAGCCATCAAGCTCGGCTCGGTTCTGCCGGGCGAGTCGCCGGCCACCTTCGGCGACGCCCTCCGGACGCTCGCCAGCCGGGCGACCTACCTCTATGAACAGGGCGGTCGGTACTGGTACTCCACGCAGCCGTCGGTCAACCGCCTGGCCCGCGATCGAGCCGAGGCCGTCGCGCCCGAGGCCGTGCGGGACGAGATCGTGCGGCGGCTGCGGGCCGAGCGGGAGCGGGGCCCATTCGCCCGGGTTCACGTCGCCCCGCGGTCGGCGGGCGACGTCCCGGACGAGGACGAGGTCGGACTCGTCATCCTGGGACCGGAACACCCCCACAGCCGGGCCACGGGACCGTCGCGGGCGCGCGAGGCGGCGACGGCGATCCTCACCGAGCGGGGGACGGGGCCGCGGCTCTACCGGAACATGCTCGTCTTCCTCGCCCCCGACGAGGCCCGGCTGGCGGAACTGGAGGCGGCGGTCCGGAGCTTCATCGCCTGGGCGTCGATCTGTGAGGATGCCGAGAGCCTCAACCTCGAGCCGATGCAGCGCCAGATGGCAAGACGGCAGCGCGAGCAGGCAGACGAGACGGTTGCGGTGCGGATCCCCGAGACATACATCTGGGCGCTCGTGCCGTCGCAGACGGAGGCGGTCGGCGGGCCGGTCGAGTGGTCGGCGATCCGGATCTCCGGGGATGGATCGCTCGCCGTCCGGACGGGCCGGAAGCTCGAGGCTGACGGGCTCCTCTTGACCCGCTTCGGCGGGGAGAACCTCCGCCTCGTCCTCGAACAGAACCCGGGGATGTGGAGCGAAGACGGCGACCTCGGGCTCGCCCAGTTCTGGTCGTACTTCGCCTCGTACCTCTATCTGCCCCGGCTGCGGGATCGCTCGGTCCTCGCCGGGGCGGTGGAGGCAGCCGTGCGCGGTCTGCTCTGGAACACCCAGGGGGTGGCGTACGCCGTCGCCAAGGCTCCCGACGGCCGTTACCTAGGGCTCGTCGCCGGGCGAGCGGTCCAGGTCGTCGTCGACGCCAGCTCGGTGATCGTCAAGCCGGAGGTAGCGGCCCCGTTGCTCGCGGCGGCGGGGCTCGGCGCGGCGGCGGCTGCCGAGGCTCTGGGCGGGAGCATCGATCGTCCGGGTTGGTCGGCTTCAGACGCGTCAGGCGGGGTCGGGTCGGCGGGCACCAGCATCGCCGAGACGAGGGCGACCCTCGACGAGGCCAGCCGTGCTCGGGTTCCCCCAGCCGGCCAACGGCGGTTCCGCGGCAGCGTCAGACTCGACCCGGGGCGGCCGATCCCGGAGTTCTCGCGGATCGCTCAGGAGGTGATCAGTCACCTGGCCGGGGACCCGAACGTCCGGGTGGAGCTGCGCCTGGAGATCGAGGCGGAACACCGCGGCGATGGGTTCGACGCGACGACGAGCCGGGTGGTGCGGGAGAACGCCCGCACGCTCCGGTTCGACCACGTCGAGTTCGAGGAGGAGTGAGGCCGGCGGCGACGCGAACCCCCGGCCCGTGCCGACCTGTCGGCGGGCGGCACCGGAGCGGTCGGCCGGCGATGCTCTGCGCCCAAGCGCGATACGCTACGTGAGCGTTGGTCGCGGTGTACCAACGGACCAGGTGACGCGCCAAAGGGCACGCGCCACACTCGCGCCGACCTGACAACGACGGACCCCGATACCCAGAGAGGTACATCCCTTGGCCGCAGTCCAGTCCACGCTCTACGTCCCGGTGACCATCGCGGTCTGGCGCGAAGGGGACCAGTGGGTGGGGCTTGCCTTGGAGTTCGACATCGCCAGCTGTGGTCCCACCGACGCCGAGGCCGTCGAGGAGACGATGGACGCCGTGCTCGCCTACCTGCACACGCAAGACGAGCTCGGCGAGCGCGAGCTCGTCTTCCGGGAGCGATCGATCCCCGTGTACACGACGCCGCCGGCCGCGGTCCCACTCGCGCCGGTGCCTCGCGAGGTCGTCGAGAAGCGGCCGGCGATCATCCTCCGCGAACTCGCCGTCCCGTCGCTCGCAACCGCCGCCAACACGGAGTAGCTGGCGTCATCGCTCGACGACGGTCAGCAGCGACGACGTCATTCGCGCCCTCCTTCGCCACGGCTTTCAGCCGACGAGCGGTCGAGGTCCCCGCGGCAGCCACCGGGTCTCCGTCAAACCCCGCGACCCTGGGCCCGGCCATGTGACGGTTACGGTACCACTCGGGAAGCGGGAGATCCCAGACGGGACCCTGGCCAGCATCCGTCGGCAGCTCGGCCTGGACCGCCAGAGGTTCGACGACTGGCTGAAGGGGAAGTAGCCAACGGACTCGCGATCCGGGAGGGTCACTGGCTCCGGCAGCCCGGCGAAGAAGGGCCCGGCTTGGCGTGTTGTGACCATGAGGGGAGCGTCGGGTCGTCCGGCCGATGGAGCCACTGGACTGGGCCTCACGGCTTGGCCGAGCCTGCCGTCGCGGACACCACCTTGGCGGAGAGGGTGGGATTCGAACCCACGGGGCTTGCGCCCTGCGGTTTTCAAGACCGCCGCATTCGACCGCTCTGCCACCTCTCCGCAGCCGCTCCCAGGATAGCAGCGGCGGAGACCCACGCGATCCAGGCCCGACATCGCGACCGCGACGAACCCGCGGGCCGGATGCACCGCCAACCGCGCAGCACAGAACACCTGGCCGGTGACGGCCCGAGACGAGACGCCCGCCCGCCGGCAGTCGGTTCTGCTCCCCTGCCGTCGGGACCGACCGATCGGCGGAGCGAGCCGAGGCTCGCCATGGCGCAGTCCGAGGTGTGGGCCCGATATAGTGCCGCCATGGCCCGAGTCGGAGGTTCATCATGGAGGAGTTTCTCGCCGATGTCCGATCCCAGAGCGACGTGGTTCGTGGCGTTCTCGCCAGCTACCGAGGCCCGCTGGAGGCGCAGCTCGGCGCGGCGGCGAGGATCGTCGGGAGGCGAGACGGCGGATCGGTGGTCTTGGCCATCGGCATGGGAAGCTCGCTTGCCGCAGCCCGGGCGCTGACCTTCATCCTGCCCAGCCGACCGATGGTCCTGGCCGAAGACGCGGGCGAGGTTCTCCACTACGGCCTGGAAGCTGCCGCCGCAGCGACGGCGGTGGTGGCCATCAGCCAGTCCGGGAGGAGCATCGAGACCGTCCGAGCCGTAGCCGAAATCCGCCGACGGACCGCGACGCCGGTCGTGGTGGTCACGAATGACCCCACGTCGCCCTTGGCCGAACTCGGCCATGTCGTCCTCCCCATGCTTGCCGGCCAGGAGATCGCCGTTTCGACGAAGACCTACGTCGCCTCGTTGGTCGTCCTGCTGCTGTTCGCGGAACACCTGCGACCCGGCATCATCCGCGAGGCGGACGTCGACCTCGCCGCTGATTGGATGGCGCATGCCGTCAACGAGGACGCGTCTGCGCTGTTGGCGACCGAGCTCTCGGAGCGGCGGGGGCTGTTCATCCTCGGCCGTGGACCGTCGCTGTCCGCGGCGGAGTATGCCGCCTTGATCATCAAGGAGATGGCCGCGCTTCCGGCAGAGGCGATGAGCGGCGGGGCGTTTCGCCACGGTCCGCTGGAAGTCACCCTGTCCGACGTGGGCGTCGTGATCCTCGCTCCCGCTGGTCGCACCGCCGATCTGGGGGCCCGGTTGGCTGTCGAGATCGCGGAGCGCGGGCGAACCGTTTGGCTGCTCACGGATCCGGAGCGGGCACGGACGCTCCGGGCGCCGTCGAGCCTCCGGTTGGCAAGCGTCCCGCCCGTCCCAGAGGCCCTCGCACCGCTGGCGACCGTGGTGCCGCTCCAGTTGCTGGCTGCTCACCTGGCCGAAGCGCGTGGGCGTCGAGCGGGAGCCATGGTCTTGGTGAGTAAGACGACCGAGCACGAGTAGCGCCCCCTCGATGGTGATCCGGGTCCGTCCTCAGCCGTGCCGCTTGCCGATCCCCCAGACCACCCAGCACCAGGGCCTCGGCTGATGCGCGATCGTCACCCTGTCATCGGTGCCGTCGACATCGGTGCCACCAAGACCCTGGTGGCGGTCTTGCCCACCGTCGCCGATCCGGCCGACCTCGCCGGTTCCGGCGGCTTCCGCCGACCGCTCCGTTTCGCCACGCAACGGGACCCGACGCACCAGGTCGATCGAGTCGCCGCTTCGTTGCGGGAGCTGGCGTCCGGGCGGCAGATCGTTGCCATCGGCGTTGCCGCGCCCGGACCGCTCGACCCGGCCTCGGGCTTGATCGTGGAGTCGCCCAATCTTGGGTGGCGCGATCTGCCCTTGGGGACGGCGCTCGCCGAACGGCTTTCCGCGCCCGTCGCGGTCGAAGACGATGCCAACGCCGGAGCCCTCGGCGAGGCGCTCGCGGGGGCAGGGCGCGGAGCGGATCCAGTCGTCTACCTGACCTTGTCGACGGGCGTCGGCGCCGGGATCGTCGTCGCCGGCCGCCTCGTCCACGGCGCCCACAACGCCGCCGGGGAGGTCGGGCATCTCGTCGTGGATCCCAGCGGCCCTCGGTGCGGCTGCGGTGGCCGGGGGCATGTCGAGAGCTACGCGGGCGGCGCCGCGCTGGCGGCCCGAGCGAGGCTGGCGTGGCCCGCCGGCCGCCGGGCAGACGGAAATCCAGCACCGACGGACGTGGCCGGCATCGTCGAAGCTGCTGCCTCCGGCGACGTCATCGCCCAACGGCTCCTCGACGAGGCCGTCCAGGCGGTGGCGGTCGCCATCGCTGCCGTCGTTGCATCCATCGATCCAGAGCGGATCGTGGTCGGCGGTTCGGTCGGGCTCAAACAATCGCGCCTCGTCCGTCGGGCTGTTCAGCTCGCCCGACGGCGCGTCACGCGCGGGGTCGGCCGATCCCTCGCCGTCGTCCGGGCTGCCCTGGGCTCCAACGCCCCGCTCGTGGGCGCTGCCCTCCTCGGCCGCCAGCGGTTCGCTGAGGCCAGCACCGTTCGGCGGTCGTCGGCGGCTCCGACCCCCAGCGGCGACTAGCGGCGCTTGCGCGGCTCCGGCGGCTCCGGCCCCCTCGAGGCGCGCAGCCGTCTCGCCTCGCAACGGCCGCGGGCCGCTCGCCGGCCCCCGAGCGGGCGAGATCGCCGACTGCCGAAGGGACCGGCAGCCGATGGGCGCGGTCAGCCACGTGGCGACGACTCGAGGATCCGGTCGACGATCGCCGCAGCCTGGTCGAGCCCGCGAACCATCGGATTGGCCGCCATGGCTCGGACCAGAGCCCGGCGCTCGGCGCCCGTCGCGAGCGCGTCGATCATCAGGGCCTCGTAGGCGGCGTGGGCGGCGAGGACCGCTCCCGGATACGTCTCCAGGGCAGGCGGCGGCAGGAGCTCGAGCGACCCTGGCTCGCTCAGGCGCACCGCACGCTCGACGACGACACCGGCCGGGATCCCTGGGACGGTCCCGTCGGTTGGCAGCCCGAGGATCTGTGGCGCGTCCGAGCCACCCCACCACGCATCGAGGAAGGGCACGACGGCCTTGGCGTACCAAATCGCACCCCGCCGCGGGGCCGCCTCTGCGCCCGAGGCGTAGGCTTCGAGCTGGGCGGCCTGGAGGGCTTGGAGCTCGACGGCCCGCGGTTTCGACGCCCGCTGCGCGGCGAGGACTCGGTCGGGGGCGAGGTAGTAGCGGACGTACGGACCCGGCAGGGCGCCCGCGATCGCCACACCCTCCGGATCGAGACCCGTCGCCAAGTCGGAGACGCGGTCGAGATCGGACACCCGGAGCGGCATCCACCAGCCGACATGATTGCAGCCGATGTAGCGTTGCCGGACCGAGTCGAGATCGCGTTCGAGACGGGCGCTGACTGCCTCGGTCAGCGTCACCGGCGAGTCGCAGACCGAGACGATCCGAAGCCCAAACGACCGGACGGCTGTCCCGACCA
>JBHORA010000132.1:0-35090 GCA_042408535.1 Chloroflexota bacterium
CTCTGCCCGATCCCGCCGCGCCGGCAGCACCCCCCGCCGCGCCGGCAGCGCCCCCCGCCGCGCCGGCAGGGACCACCGCCGCCACACCGCCCACGGCCAGCGTCGCGGCAGCCACCCGACCACCCCCCCCCCGCGGCCGCGCTGGCCCCTCCCCCTACATCCACCGCGAGCTCTCCTGGCTCGAGTTCAACGCCCGCGTCCTCCACGAGGCCCACGACGAGCGGAACCCCCTCCTCGAGCGGGCCAAGTTCCTCGCCATCTTCGCCTCGAACCTCGATGAGTTCTTCCAGGTTCGCGTCGCCGGCCTCCGCCAGCAGATCCGAGCCGGCTCCACCCGCCCCAGTCCCGACGGCCGCACCCCAGCCGAACAGCTCGCCGCTGTCCGCGCCCGCGTCCTCGAGCTCGTCGCCGAGCAGTCGGCCATCTTCGCCCGCCTCAAACGCGAACTGGCCGAGGAGGGCGTCGCCATCGTCGACTACGCCGAGGTTCCCGAGCACCACGAGGCACTCCGGGCCCGCTTCCTCGAGGAGATCTTTCCCGTCCTCACCCCCCTCGCCGTCGATCCCGGCCACCCCTTCCCCTACATCAGCACCCTCAGCCTCTCCATCGCCGTCAACCTCCGCGACCCCGAGACCGGCGAGATCCGCTTCGCCCGGGTCAAGGTGCCGCCGATCCTGCCTCGCCTCCTCGAGATCGACCGCCACCGCTTCGTCCTCATCGACCAGGTCATCGAGGCGAACCTCGACACCCTTTTCTCGGGCATGGAGATCGTCGAGCACCACCTCTTCCGGGTCACCCGGAACGCCGACATCGCCATCGAAGAGGACGAGGCCGATGACCTCCTCCTCGCCATCGAGGAAGAGCTTCGCCGCCGACGCTTCGGTGAAGCCGTTCGCCTCGAAGTCGAGCGCTCGATGCCCGAGCACACCCGCGCCCTCCTCCTCAAGGGGATCGGCCTGACCGAGGATGACTGTTACGCCATCAGCGGGATGCTCGACCACACCGCACTCTGGCAGCTCACCGCCATCGATCGCCCCGATCTCAAGTACCCGGCCTGGACCCCGGTCGTCCCGCCACGCCTCGCCCCGCCGGACGACGCCGAGCCGGTCGACGTCTTCGCCGCCATCCGGGCCGGCGACATCCTCGTCCACCACCCGTACGAGAGCTTCGGGGCTTCCGTCGAGCGCTTCATCGCCCAGGCCGCCGACGATCCCGAGGTCCTGACGATCAAACAGACCCTCTATCGCACCTCGGGCGACTCACCGATCGTCCACACGCTCATCCGGGCCGCCGAGCAGGGCAAGCAGGTCGTCGTCCTCGTCGAAATCAAGGCCCGCTTCGACGAAGAGGCGAACATCATCTGGGCCCGCAAGCTCGAGCAGGCCGGCGCCCACGTCGTCTACGGCCTCGTCGGCCTGAAGACGCACAGCAAGACGGCCCTCGTCGTGCGCCGCGAAGGTTCGATCCTCCGCCGCTACGTCCACATCGGGACCGGCAACTACAACCCGAAGACCGCCCGCCAGTACGTCGACCTCGGCCTCCTGTCCTGCCGGCCCGAGCTCGGGGCCGACGTCACCGACCTCTTCAACGTCCTGACCGGACTGTCGCGGCAGCGGAGTTTCCGCCGCCTCCTCGTCGCGCCACTCAACCTTCGGACGCGGTTCCTCGAGCTCATCGACCGCGAGATCGCCCACGCCCGGGACGGACGGCCGGCCCGGATCATCCTCAAGGTGAACGCCATCGTCGACCAGCCGGTCATCGAGGCGCTCTACCGAGCGAGCCGAGCAGGCGTCGAAATCGACTGCATCGTCCGCGGCATCTGCTCGCTCTGGCCCGGCTTGCCTGGCGTGTCGGAGCGGATCCGGGTCCGCTCGATCATCGGCGAGTTCCTCGAGCACTCCCGGATCTTCGGCTTCGCGAACGGCGGTGACCAGGAGTGGTACATCGGCTCGGCGGACCTCATGGATCGGAACCTCGATCGCCGCGTCGAGGCCGTCGTTCCGATCGAAGATCCGGAGGCCCGGGCCCGCCTGGCCGAGATCATCGAGATCATGCTCGCCGACGACCGGCGCTCCTGGCAGCTCTGCCCGGACGGCATCTGGCGACGGACGGAGGAGCTCCAGGGTCACGCCGGGACGATCGACACCTTCCAGGCTCTCAAGGCGCGGGCCCTGGCAGCGAGCGCCGCAGCCACCCGGCCGCGCCGTCCGCGAGCGGGTGCCGGCTCGCTCGATCCCCGCGCCTGACGGGCACCGAGCCGACCGCCAGCCGATGGCCACCCGCGTCGAACACGAGCTCAAGTACCGGGTCCGCGACCGAGCGGCGGTCGAGCGCCTCCTCGCCGGCCCGAACCTGGCCGGGTTGGCGGCCGTGGGACCGATCCGAACGGTCCAGATGGAGGACCGCTACGTCGACACCGCCGACGGCGCTCTCGCCCGGGCGGGGTACGCGGCCCGGATCCGACACGAGCCCAGCGCGACCCTCATCTCGGTGAAGGCCCTCCACCGAGAAGAGCACCCCCTCGCCGCCCTCCATCGACGGGAGGAGCTCGAGGGGTTGGCCGACCGCGCCGCCCCGCCGAGCGACTGGCCACCGTCCGCCGCCCGTTCCCTCGTCCTCGAGCTAGCCGGCGACGCTCCCCTCGTCGAGGTCGTGACGATTCGCCAGCTTCGCCGGCGACGCGCCTTCGCGGACGGAGTGAGTGAACTCGAGGCGAGCCTCGACGATGTCGATGTCGTCAGCCACGGGGACGTCGTCGCCCGCTTCACGGACCTCGAGATCGAGCTCCGGGCCGGCGATCCCGAAACGCTTGCGCGGGTCGCCGCGGCCCTCGAACTTGAAGCGAGCCTCGAGGCGGCGACGATGTCGAAGTACGAGTCCGCCCTCCTCGCTCTCGGTCGACCCGCCTGGGAGGTCGTCGGGGCGGGGCGTACGGTGGCCCCTCTCGGGCTGACGGGGCGACCAGCCGCGCCGGGCAGCGGGCCGGACGTCGGCGACGTCGCGCTCGCCACCGAACCTGCCGCACCGTCGAGGGCTCCCACTCCCAGCCCGTCGCGCGATCTTTTCGCTTGGGTCGGGAAGTCGCCGGGGGTCGCGGCCGACGACACCGTCGCCGAAGCCGGCCGCAAGGTCCTCCGCTTCCACTTCGCTCGCCTCCTTGCCGCCGAGAGCGGCACTCGCTCCGGCGCCGATCCCAACGACCTCCATCGGATGCGGGTCGCCACCCGCCGCCTCCGCGCCGCCTGGCGGATCTTTGGCAACGCCTACCTCCCCGAGAAGACGCGGCGCTTCCCGCGGGAGCTCCGAGCCCTCGGCCGCCGCCTCGGCGCGGTTCGCGACCTCGACGTCCTCATCGGCGGCCTCGAGACGTACCGGGCCACCCTTCCCGCCGACGCAGCGCCGGCCATCGACCCCCTCCTCGACGCCTGGCGCCAGCGCCGGGACGCCGCCCGGGCGGATCTCCTGGCCGAGCTCGATTCCGACAGCTACCGCCGCTTCGTCGTCGACTTCGAAGCCTTCGTCTCGACCGAGGGCGCCGCCGTCCGGCCCGTCCGGGTGACCGAACCGCACCACGTCCGCGACACGGCGCCGTCTCGCATCTGGCGAGCCCACGAGCAGGTCCGTGCCTACGACGGCGTCCTGCCCTGGGCCGACACCACCACGCTCCACGAGCTCCGAATCGCAGCGAAGTGGCTCCGCTACGCGATCGAGTTCGTCCGCGATGCCCTCGGCCCTGGCGCCGGGCCGCTCGTCGAGCGGGTCGTCGGCCTCCAGGACCATCTTGGGCTCCTCCACGACGCCGACGTCGCGGCCCAGCTGGTTCGCGCCTTTCTCGTCGAGCGAGGCGCCGAGCTGAGCAAGGACGAGAGCGACGCCATCGCCGGTTTCCTCGTGATGGAGGAGCGTGAGCTTGCCCGCCTCCGGCGGTCCGCTACGCGGCCCTGGCGAAGGGTGGCCGGCGTCGGCTTTCGTCGCGCCCTGGCCCGAGAGCTGGCTAGGCTCTGAGCGCCGGCCCGGCCACCGCGACCGCCGACACCACCCGTCAGTCCGATCGGGAGCCAACGTCCGATCGGGGCATGACATCCGGTCCATGAACGAGCGCAACCAGCCGGTCCCGCCAGGCCCGACCGGCCGAGGCGAGGGCGAGGACCAGCCCCTCTCGGAGGCTCGCGCTGGAGATCGGCGCCGCTTCGATTCCGTAGTGATCGAAGAAGGCTAGGAGGATCGCCGCTCCGGCGAGGAGGACCCTGGCCCGAGCCGGTCGGAGCGCGTAGCGCTCGGCGACGACCTCGGCCGGACTCTCGAGGAGGACAGCCGCCGCGGCATCGACGAGCGCCGGCGTCAGCGCACGCCCGGCGTCGTCGGCCGTGACCCCGTCCGGAACGACCCGCCCGAGGTTCGTCGCGGTCCCGCCGACGAAGACGAGCTCCTGCGGTCGCCCCCGCGGCACGGCTGCGACGAGGGTCCGAGCCCGCTCGCGCAGGAGCAACCACTCGCTCCGGCTCGGCGGGTTGTGTCGGACGATCGCCGCCGCGAGCCGCGCCGAACCGAGCGGGAGCCCGACGCAGCGCGGCGGCGCTCCGGGTCGTGCCTCGACGATCTCGCTACTCCCACCTCCGATATCGACGACGACGAGCTCCCGCTCGAGCCGCCGACCGCCGGTGACGCCCAGCAGCGTGAGCAAACCCTCCTCGTCGTGGGAGCACACCACGAGCGGGACCCCGCTCGCCCGTTCGACCTCTACGACGACCTGCGCCGCGTCCGCCGATCGCCGGAGCGGCTCGGTCCCGACAAGGCCGATCGCCTCGGCGCCGTGGGCTCGGGCCGTCGCGATCTGGGCGAGCAGCGTGGCAACGAGCTCCGCCCGCAGCTCCCGCCCGAGCCAGCCGCGGTCGGCGGCCTCGCCCAGCCCGAGGAACACCGATTCGTCGAGGACGACTCGATAACCCGCCTCGTCGACCCTGGCCACGACCAGATGGACCGAGTTCGAGCCAGCGTCCGCCGCGGCGACGATCCGATCCGATCGCGATCCGATGCCTCGGCTCGTCATCGTCCGTCCCGGCCGTTTCCCAACCCCCGGCCGCTTACCAACCGGCAACAGACCGATAACCGGCCGCCAACACGCCATTCACGATCGAGGGCGAGACTCTCGGTGGCCAGTGACGCGATCGCGCGGCCGAGACGCCTGGTCGACCCCGAGAGCCCCGGTGGGACTCCGGGTCCGACACCGTAGGAGGATCCATCGCGTGACATCATCGACCTCTCACGCTCCCGAGACTGCCACGAATGGCGTTCCGCTGCATCGCCGACCGCGAGAGGGCGCCCGTCCGCCTCGACCCGGGCTTGGTGCCCTCGCCCTCGCCATCGTTTTCGCAGCCGGCGCCTGCACGAGCGTCGGCGGATCGAGCTCCTCACCGCAGTCGAGCGGAGCGTCGGCGACGCCGCAGGCCCCGGGGGCAAGCACCGCGCCGTCCTTCCAGGCGGGCGCCATCCAGATCAACGGTGCCGGAGCCACCTTCCCCTATCCCCTCTACAGCCGCTGGTTCTACGAATACGCCTTCGTCGACCCGAGCGTGAAGTTCAACTACCAGTCCATCGGCTCGGGCGGCGGCATCAAGCAGATCACCGAGCGGACCGTCGACTTCGGAGCCTCGGACGCGATCCTCACCGAGGAGCAGCGGGCCGCGGCGCCGGGCCTCCAGATGTTCCCGACGGTGGCCGGCGCCGACGTCGTCGTCTACAACGTCGCCGCCCTGAAGGACGCCCCGGCCCTCACCCTCGACGGGACGACGGTCGCGAACATCTTCCTCGGCCGGATCACGAAGTGGAACGACCCCGCCATCGCCGCCCTGAATCCCGGCGTCACCCTCCCCGACCAGGACATCATCGTCGTCCACCGCTCGGACGGATCCGGAACCACGTTCATCTTCACCGACTACCTCTCGAACGTCAGCCCGGACTGGAAGGCGCAGGTCGGCAACGCAACCTCCGTCCAGTGGCCCGTCGGACTCGGCGGCAAGGGGAACGAAGGGGTCGCCGGGACCCTCAGTCAGAACGACGGCGCCATCGGCTACGTCGAGCTCGCCTACGCGGTCCAGAACAAGCTCGCCATCGCCAAGTTGAGGAACGCCGCCGGCAGCGTCGTCGAGCCGTCGATCGAGACGACCCAGGCCGCCATGGCCGACTTCGGGGCCGAGATGCCCGACACCCTCGCCCGCTCGATCGTGAATGCGCCGGGCGCGAACTCCTGGCCGATCGCCGGCTACACCTACCTCCTCATCTACATGGATCAGTCGGACTGCACGAAGGGCAAGAAGCTCCTCGAGTTCCTGAACTGGGCGCTCACCGACGGCTCGACGTTCGCGACCGATCTCGAGTACGTCCAGCTCCCCGACACCGTCCGGCGTCAGGTCCTCGATAAGGCCGGCCAGATTACCTGCAACGGCCAGCCGCTCGGCTGAACGCCGAGGACGACCGTCCGGCTCACCGCGAACCCCACCGGCGGCGTGGAGCCCTCCGGCCGCGTGGTTCGTCGGCCGACCTCCTCAGCTCTCCTCCTCCCGGGCACCGGCGCCAGGCTCCGGCGCCGGTGCCTCCCCTCAGCCGTCACCGTATCATCGAGACGACAGCCGTGACGACCGGGCCGAGCATCCCCCTCAACGACCGCGCCTCCAAGGGCCCCCTTGCGGCCACCGGGCGCCTCGCCGCGCTCTGGCAGCACGGCGACCGGCTCTACCGCCTCATCCTCGTCCTCTCAGCTGCCGCCCTCGTCGCCCTCGTCGTTGCCATCGCCTGGCAGCTGTGGCTGAATTCGGCGCTCTCCCGCGACGCCTTCGGGCTCGCCTTCATCTGGACGAGCGTCTGGGACCCTGCCATCGAGAAGGCCTTCGGCGCCCTGCCATTCATCCAGGGAACGCTCGTCACTTCGTTCCTCGCCCTCCTTCTGGCGATCCCCATCGGCCTCGGCACCGCGATCTTCCTAAGCGAGCTCGCTCCGCGCTGGCTCGCCGTCCCGGCAGGCTTCCTCGTCGAGCTCCTCGCCGCCGTGCCGAGCGTCGTCTTCGGCCTCTGGGGGCTATTCGTCCTCATCCCGACCGTCGTCCGGCCGCTCGGCCAGCTCCTCAACGCCGGCCTCGGCTTCATCCCCCTCTTCGAGGGCCCCGTCTTTGGCCCGAGCCGCCTCGCCGCCGGCATCCTCCTCGCGACGATGATCCTGCCGACGATCACCGCCATCAGCCGCGACGTCCTGCGTGCCATCCCGAGGAGCCAGCGCGAGGCGGCCTTCGCCCTCGGGGCAACCCAGTGGGAGGTGGTCTCCCAGGTCCTCGTTCCGTACGGCCGATCGGGGATCCTCGGCGGCGCGATCCTCGGCCTCGGGCGGGCCCTGGGCGAGACGATGGCCGTCACGATGGTCATCGGCAACAACCTCGACCTGAGCGCCTCGCTCCTCCACCCCGGCTATACGATGGCCTCGATCATCGCCAACGAGTTCACCGAGGCGACCTTCGACCTCTACCTGAGCGCCCTCATCGAGATCGGGCTCGTCCTGTTCGGGATCACCCTCGTCATCAACGCCGGCGCCCAGCTCCTCATCTGGCGCGTCGGCCGACAGCACGGGGGAGCCCTTCGGTGACCCGCGCGCCAGCGGGTGCGAGCCGCACCGGCGGCCCGAGTCCCCGTGACGGGGCGGCGGCGAGCAGCAACGTGCAGCGAACGACCGCTCGGACGTCCGGCCTCCTGCGCCGGCGGCGGCTGACGAGCCGGGTCATGCTCGGCCTGACGGGTCTAGCCGCCGCCCTCGCCGTCGTCCCCCTCGTCTGGATCGTCGCCTACGTCGTTGCCCGGGGCGCGAGCCAGATCAGCGCGGAGTTCCTCCTCTCGCTTCCCACCCCGGTCGGCGTGCCGGGCGGCGGGATCGCGAACGCCATCGTCGGGTCGGTGCTCGTCGTCGGGGTCGCCACCCTTATCGCCACCCCCCTCGGTCTCCTCGCCGGCCTCTACGCAGCGCTGGCGACCAGAGGCCGCGTCGGTCTCGTCATCCGGTTCGCCACCGACACCTTGGCGGGCGTGCCCTCGATCGTCGTCGGAATCGTGGCCTACACCCTCGTCGTCCGGCCCCAGGGCCACTTCTCGGCGCTCTCGGGCTCTCTCGCCCTGGCGATCATCATGCTGCCCACCATCGTCCGCTCTACCGAGGAGATGATCCGGCTCGTCCCTCGCCCCCTTCGGGAGGCGTCCCTCGCCCTCGGGGCGTCCGAATGGCGAACGAGCGCCCGTGTCCTGCTGCCGGCCGCCTTCTCCGGCATCCTGACCGGGGTCATGCTCGCCGTCGCCCGGGCGGCCGGCGAGGCGGCTCCCATGCTCTTCACAGCCTTCGGGAATCCGTTCTTCAACGTCAGCCTCGAGGAGCCGATTGCCACCCTCCCGCACACGATCTACGTCTACGCCATCTCTCCCTACGAGGACTGGCAGGCGAAGGCGTGGGCCACGGCCCTCGTCCTCGTCGTCCTTGTCCTCGCCCTAAACGTCGCCGCCCGGAGCTTCGCCGGCTGGCGAAGCCGGCGGATGGCGTCGGGCCTTCGGTGAGGGCGAACGACCGATGACCGACGAAGGCAGGACCCAGATGCCGCTGCATCGGCCGGCGACTGCGGCGGGACCCGTCACGGGCAGCCGCCCCCTCGCCGTTCGACCTGAGGTCGGTCCCCTCCCGGCCCTCGTCCCGGGGCAGGACGACCATCGCGAACGAGCGTCCGCATCGCCGCCGAAGCTCCAGATCCGGAACCTCTCCGTCTGGTATGGCTCGTTCCGGGCGATCCGCGACATCGACCTCGACATCGCCGATCGGGCGATCACCGCGATCATCGGCCCCTCGGGCTGTGGGAAGTCGACGCTCCTGCGGTCTATCAACCGGATGACCGACCTCGTCCCGAGCGCCCGCGCCGAGGGGCAGATCCTCCTCGACGGCGAGAACCTCCTCGACCCGGGAGTCGACGTCGTCGCCGTCCGGCGACGGATCGGGATGGTCTTCCAGCAGCCGAACCCGTTCCCGAAATCCGTCTACGAGAACGTCGCCTACGGGCCCCGCCTTCACGGGGTCCGGGGGCGGGCGCTCGACGAGATCGTCGAGCGGAGCCTCCGGGCCGCCGCCCTCTGGGACGAGGTGAAGGACAAACTTCGCCAGTCGGCGTACGCCCTGTCTTGCGGCCAGCAGCAGCGCCTCTGCATCGCCCGTGCCCTCGCCGTCGAGCCGGAGGTCATCCTCATGGACGAGCCAACATCGGCCCTCGACCCGAAGGCAACGCTCGGGATCGAGCAGCTCCTGACCGACCTCAAAGCCCGCTACACGATCATCATCGTCACCCACAACATCCAGCAGGCAGCTCGGATCAGCGACTTCACGGCCTTCCTCTCGATGGGTGAGGATCGAGCCGGGTACCTCGTCGAGTACGATGTCACAGCGACACTGTTCACGAACCCGAAGGACCCGCTGACGGAGGACTACATCACCGGGCGGTTCGGTTGAGGGAGGGGTCCGGACGCATGACCGACCACGAGACGATGCCGAACGAAGGGTTCGACCCGGCTCCTTCGGGCCAGCCGGATCCCACCCGCCTCGACGAGTGGACGGCCCGCCTCCTCGCCGACGTCGACGCGGAGCGAGCCGTATCGCCCGAGCCCGGGACCCGGGAGCCGCTCGATCGCGAGGAGCAGGAAATCAAGGAGCACGTCCTCCGGATGGGCGCCCTCGTCGAGGAGGCGATCCGCCGGGCTGGGCGGGCCCTCGAAGCCCACGATGCCGAGGCCGCCCTCGCCGTCATCCGTGACGACGCCGCCGTCAACAACGCCCAGCGGACGATCACGAAGCTCATCGTGGTCACCATCGCCACCCAGCAGCCCGTCGCCCGGGACCTCCGCTACCTCTTGACCCTCGACCACGTCGCCTACGAGCTCGAGCGGATGGGCGACCACGCCGCCTCGGTGGCGAAGCAGGTCATGAAGCTCGCTCCGGAGCCGCCCCTGAAGCGGTACGTCCACCTCCCCGAGATGGCCGAACGAGCGGCGAACCTCGTCCACGGCATCCTCCGCGCCCTCGTCGACCAGGACGCCGTTCGGGCCCGCGAGGTGGCGACCGAGGACGACGCCATCGACCACCTCTACCACGCCACCTTCGACGAGGTCGTCGAGCTCATGCGCCGCGACCCGGCGAACGTCGAGCGTGGAACCCGGATCATCATCGCCTCCCACTACCTCGAACGGATCGGCGACCGGGCGACGAACATCGCCGAGGACGTCGTCTACCTCGTCACCGGCCAGGTCGAGGACTTGAACCCGTGACCGACCGCATCGATCCGGTGCCCAGCGCCGCCTCGGCCACCCGGGCCACCACGGCCAGCGAGGCCACCGCGGCGGGCGGGCCCGTTGCGGCCACCCGGGCCGCCTCGGCCAGCGAGGCCGCCGCGACCACCCACCCGATCCGCGTCCTCTTCGTCTGCACCGGCAACTCGGCCCGGAGCATCCTCGCGGAGGCCCTTCTCCGCCAGAAGGGGGGCTCGGACTTCGAGGTCCACTCGGCCGGCACCGAGCCGAAGGGGATCCACCCCCTCACCCGCCGGGTCCTCGAAGAGGCACACATCCCGACCGACGGGCTTCGGAGCAAGTCGGTCGAGGAGTACCTCGGCCAGCGCTTCGACTACGTCATCACCGTCTGCGACCGTGCCCGCCAGGTCTGTCCCGTCTTCCCCGGCGAGCACGCCTCTCTCCACTGGGGCTACGAGGACCCGGCCGCCGTCGAGGGTCCTGAGGAGGTCCGCCTCGCCGCCTTCCGGAACGTGCTGCTCGCCATGGCCGAGCGGATCGGACAGTTCGTCACCGTCGCTCGCCGTGCCCGCCACGAGGGCCGCCTCGCCCGCGGTGGCTGAAGGATCGCCAGACCGCCGTCCACCACATCGGGTCCGGCTGCCCGCTGTCTGGCGAGCCCCCGACCCGGCCGGTGCACACCCGCACCGCGCACGGTAGGATCGCCGCCATGCCCGTCGAGCTCCTCCTCGTCCGCCACGCCGACGCTGGCGACCCGGCCGCCTACCCCGGGCCCGACGACGCCCGGCCCATCTCGGCCAAGGGGCGTCGCCAGGCGGAGCGGCTCGGCGCCTTCCTCGCAGAGTACGGCATCCGGCCCGACGTCATCGTCACCTCGCCGAAGGCGAGAGCCGTCGAGACGGCGAAGATCATCGCCGACGCCCTCGCCATGCGCGTCCTCGTCGACGAGCGGCTCGCCTCGGGGTTCGGGACCGCCGAGCTCCTCGAACTCCTGGCTGCCCACGGCGACCCTCGCCGGCCGCTGCTCGTCGGTCACGACCCCGACTTCAGCGACCTCGCGTCCACCCTTTGTGGCGGCGACGTCGACCTCAAGAAGGGTGCCCTCGCCCGGATCGACTTCGACGGGCCGCCGGTGGCGGGCTCGGGTCGGCTCCGGTGGCTCATCCCGCCGGACCTCCTGAGGGGCAGCCACGAGCGCCATCCTCGGGACTGAGCCCGGGTCACTCTCGCCTTCGACAGCCACCGGCCAGTGGGGCAGCCACGATCGCCCGTCCTGGGACTGAGGCGACCACACCCTCGGGTTCCGGCGGTGCGCCGGTGCCGCAGGCCGCTACGATGGAGGCAATGACCAGCGAAACGGGCGGAGCCGCGCGCCGCGGCGGTCGGAGGCACCGCCCTCCCGAGCAGACGATCATCGGCGGCACAGCCCTCTTTTGGGACGACAGCCGGCTGGCCGCCCTCTCCGACACCCAGCTCGAGGCCTACATCGCCGAGCTCCGCCGGACCGGCCAGGAGCAGCGGCTCCGGCAGATCGCCCGGCGGTTCGTGGAGCGCGGTCGTGGGCTCGACACGATCCGCCTCTTCCGACCTGCGGAGATCCGGAGCGTTCTCGACGAAATCCTCCGATCGGAGCGAGCCCGGACCTTCGTCGACCCGGTCCGGCTCCGGATGTACGAACGCTTCCTGGGCGAGCGCGAACCGGTGGAGCGCGGGCAACGGTGATCGAAGACCCGACCTGCTACGCCAGCCCCGCCCAGCGCTCTCTCCTGGCACGCCTGTTCGCGAGCGGCCTCGTCGACGGCTTCTTTCTGACCGGCGGAACGTGTCTGGCGGTGTTCTACTTCCACCACCGCGTGTCACAAGACCTCGACGTGTTCACGACCGAGGAGCGAGACCTGACGGAGCTGGCGACCGCCCTCCGCGCCGTTCTCCGACCCGAGCGCATCGTCGCCAGCACGACCAGCTACTGGTCTGGCGTCGTGGACGACGTTCGCCTCGATCTCGTCGTCGATCCGCTATCGACGGCCGGGCCGCGGCCCCGCGTCACCGTCGAAGGGGCCGCCGTGCCCATCGATGTTCTCGAGAACATCGGCCCGAACAAGATCAGTGCCCTCGTCTCTCGGGGCGCCCCCCGCGACGCCATCGACTCCTACGTCCTCTACCGCACCGACCACTCCCGCTTCCTCGCCGATTACGCGGTTGCCCGGACGCGCGAAGGGCTGCTCGACGACGTCCTCTATGCACGGGAACGCCTCCTCCTCATCGCCGAAGATGCCGCCGACGTCGTCGCCGCCCATGCCGCGGATCTCCGGATCCCGATCCAGGCGGCCGACCTCGCCACGACGTTCCTGACCCTGGCTGACCTCCTCCTGTCGCACGCGCCCGACCGGACCGCGATCGAGGGCGACTGACACCCGGGAGGGCGTCGGCTCCTCAGGCCGCCAGCCTCGTCGCACCGCCCGCCTCCGGCCGCCAGCCTCGTCGCACCGCCCGCCTCCGGCCGCCAGCCTCGTCGCACCGCCCGCCTCCGGCCGCCCGCCTCGTCCCACCGCCCGCCTCCTCCGGCCGCCCGCCTCCTTGACAGACCGACCGTCGGTTTGTTATACAGGGCTGCGAGATGGCCCCCAGGCGAGTCGACGTCCCCGCCCATGCGGCGCGCCGGGACGAGTTCATCGAGGCCGGTCGCCGCCTCATCCAGACCAGGGGCTACGAGGGCTTCAGCATCGAGGACCTCCTGGCCGAAGTCGGGGCCTCGAAGGGCGCCTTCTACCACTACTTCGACTCGAAGCCGGCCCTCCTGGAGGCCATCGTCGAGCGCTTTGCCGAGACGATCCTCGCGGCAGCCACGAGCGTCGTTGCCGACCGCGACCTCGGCGCCGTCGAGAAGCTCCAGCGCTACTTCCGGACGATCGGCCTCCGCAAGACCGAGGAACGCGACTTCCTCGAAAGGCTCCTCCGAACGTGGTACTCCGACGAGAACGCCATCGTCCGCGAGAAGACCCGTCGCCAGACGATCCGGCTCGTTACGCCCCAGGTGGCGACGATCATCCGACAGGGCATCGCCGAGGGGGTCATGGACCTCGCCGATCCTGACCACATGGCCCGCGTCGTCCTCGCCCTCATTCTCGACGCCGGCGACGAGGCCGGCGAACTCTACCTCGCCCGTCGCGCCGGGACCGTCGACCTCCCCGCCGTCCGCACCCGGCTGGCGACCTACACGATCGCCATCGAGCGCGTCCTCGGCCTCAGGCCCGGCAGCCTCGAGCTCGTCGACGAACGGACCGTGGAAGCCTGGTTTGGATGACGACGATGACCGGGGCTCGAAACGACCCCCGACGGAAACCCGCCGCCGACCGACCGCTCCCGGAGCGTTGCCGTGCCCCCTCGTCCGTCTCCGTCGGGCGAGGCGCTGGCTGCCCGACCCCCCAGGGGGATAGCCTCGCCCATCGACCCGCCCTCGGCGCCTTGCACCCCACCGGCCCGAGCCCAGCACCTCCGAGCCCAACGCCCCCGAGCCTCTGGCCCGCCGAGCCCCCGGCCCCCGATCCCCCGAGTCCACCCGCGAACAGGAGGCCACCATGGCCGCAGTCATCGAAACCGAGCAGCTCACCAAGTACTACGGCAAGCACCGCGGCATCATCGACGTCGACCTCGAGGTCCAGGAAGGCGAGGCCTTCGGCTTCCTCGGCCCGAACGGGGCCGGCAAGACGACGACGATCCGCCTCCTCCTCGACCTCATCCGCCCCACGTCCGGCCGGGCGAGGGTCTTCGGCATCGAAACAACCGTCGACCCGGGCGCCATCCACCGCCGGATCGGCTACCTGCCGGGCGAGTTCGCCCTCTACGACAACCTGACCGGCGCCCAGCTCCTCACCTACTTCGCCAACCTCCGCGGCGGCGTCGACCGCCGCTACCAGGCCGAGCTCATCGCCCGCCTCGACGTCGACCCGAGCCGGAAGTTCCGCGAGTACTCGAAGGGGAACAAGCAGAAGATCGGCCTCGTCATCGCCCTCCAGCACCGCCCCGATCTCCTCCTCCTCGACGAGCCGACGGCCGGCCTCGACCCCCTCATCCAGCAGGAGTTCTATGCCGTCATCCGGGAGGCAAAGGCCGAAGGCCGGACCGTCTTCCTCTCCTCCCACATCCTCTCCGAGGTCGAGAAGACCTGCGACCGGGTGGCCATCATCCGCGAGGGCCGCCTGGCCCGGGTCGATCGCACCGACGCCCTGCGCGACCTCGCCCAGCACAGCGTCGAGATCGTCTTCCACGGCGAGCACCCGCCGGTCGAGGTCTTCGCCGCCATCCCCGGGGTCCGCGATGTCGTCGCCGAGGATCACCTCGTTCGGATGCGGGTCGCCGGCAACATCGGCGCCGTCGTCCGAACGGCGGCCCGCTACGACATCGCCGACTTCGTCAGCCGCGAGCCGTCCCTCGAGGAGATCTTCCTGGCCGAGTACGGCCGGGCGCCGGTGGAGGTGAACGAGCGATGACGACCGCCGAGCGGGCCCTCCCCCGCCCCTCCCTCCTGAGCCGCCTCTACGGCTTCGGGAGCGTCTTCGCCAAGACGATCCGCGACTCGCGGCGGGCGACCTTCGTCACGGCGGCCTTCCTCGGTCTCGTCTTCGTCGGCGTCAGCCAGGCCATCGTGTCGGAGTTCGACACACCGGAGTCGCGCCTCGAGATCGAACGCCTCGTGGCCGACGTGCCGCCGATCCTCCAGGGCCTGGCCGGCAAGATCGTCAACGTCGGGACCCTCGGCGGCTACCTCCAGTACAAGTACGGCTTCTTCTTCCCGATCGTCGTCTCCCTCTGGTCGATCCTCGCCCTCTCGGGCACCCTCGCTGGGGAGGCCGCTCGGGGCAGCCTCGAGTTCGTCCTCGCCGCGGCCACCTCCCGCCGCCGGGTGGCGATCGAGAAGGTCGCCGGCCACGTCCTCATGCTCGCCCTTGCCTGCGCCGTCGCCTTCGCCTCCATCGCCTACGCCGGAGCGACCTTCCCGGTCCTGCCCGGCGACGAGATCAGCCCCCTCGCGGCCTTCGGCTACGCCGTCGCCCTCGGCGTTATCGCCCTCTGCGGCGGCGCCCTCGCCTTCGCCCTCGCCCCCTTCGTCGGCCGAGGCGGGGCGGCCGGGATCAGCGGCTTCGTCACCTTCGCCGGCTTCATCGTCAACGGCTACCAGCAGCCGGTGCCGGCCCTCGCCCCCTTCGCCAACCTCACTTGGTGGGGCTGGACGGCGAACCACATCCCCCTCGCCGGCGCGTACGACTGGGGCGGCGTTGCCCTCGCCGCCGTCGTCGCGGTCGTCCTCCTTGCCATCGGGGTGGAGGCCTTCGCCCGGCGCGACGTCGGGGTGACGGCGGCGATCCCCGGACCGTCGATGCCGCGCCCCCTCCTCGGGCTGTCCGGGCCACTCGCCCGGGCGACGAGCCAGAACCTGGCCCGCGCCGTCGCCTGGGGCCTCGGGATCGGCTTCTTCGGCCTCGTCTTCGGTGCCGCCGCCCGCGGCTTTCTCGACACCCTCGGCGAGTCGCCCCACTTCGTCCAGCTCCTCTCGACGGTCTTCCCGGGCATCGACTACGCCTCGGCCGGCGGCTTCCTCCAGCTCCTCTTCGTCGAGCTCGGGATCGTCTTCGCTGGCCTCGCGGCGGCGACCTTCGTCAGCGGCTGGGCCACCGACGAAACGACCGGTCGCCTCGGGATGCTCCTCTCGACGCCGCTCCTCCGGGTCCGCTGGGCGATCGCGTCCGGGATCGGCCTGCTCGTCGACGTTGCCGTCTTCGTCGCCCTGACGGCGGCGGGGATCGCCATCGGGGTCGCAACGACCGGGAGCGACGTCGCGACGCCGGCGGCGGGATCGCTCATCCTCGGCGTCTACGGGGCGGCCCTCGTCGGGATCGGGGTGGGAGTTGGCGGGCTCTTCGGCGCCCGGACTGCGACCCCGGCCGTCGTGGCGTTCGTCCTCGTGACCTGGTTCGTCCAGATCTTCGGCCAGGTCCTCGGACTGCCGGAGGTCATCCGCGACCTCGCCCTGACGAGCCACTTCGGCCAGCCGATGGTCGGGGTCTGGGATTGGGGCGGCGTGGCGGCCGCGCTCGGCATCGCCGTGGCCGGGATCGGCATCGGGGCCTGGGGCGTCGCCCGGCGCGACCTCATGGTCTAGGCTCCGTCCGGGATCCCAGGGGCGGCGGCTCCGTCCGGGGAGGAGCGGCGGCTCCGTCTGGGGAGGAGCGGCGGCTGCATCCATCGGAACCGCGAGAAGGATCCAGCGACGGACTCCGGCACGAAACCTCCGCCCGCCGCGAGAAGCTTCCCATGGGACCGCCCTGTGGTGTAGTCTAGACTACATGAACGACGTCGACCCAGGCGCGGCATCAGGTCCCGAGGGGTCCCCTCGACCCGTCCGGGCGACATCTCCCGGATCCGAACCCCTCTACCAGGAGATCGCCGAAGCCCTGACGAGCGCCATCGAGGCGGGCCACTATCCCCCCGGGAGCCGGCTCCCAGCCGAGACGACCCTGGCGCGTCAGCTCGGAGTCAGTCGAGGGACCCTTCGGCAGGCGCTCGAACTGCTCCGCCGCCATGGCCGGATCGAGTCGGTCCGGGCCCGCGGCAACTTCGTTCGTTCCCCCACCGCCCGGGAGCCCTCCCAACGGCGTCGGGTCGTCGGCGTCGTCGTTCCGTCCGTCGCCAAGCCGTACGTCAACGAGCTCCTGGCCGGAATCGAGGACGAACTCCACGAGCGGGGCTACTCGATGATCGTCGGCAGCAGCGGCTCGACGCGCGCCCAGCAGGCAGGGCGGGTCGACCGGATTTTGAGCGAGGGCGCGAGCGGCCTCATCGCCTACCCGATCGACTACGAACCCGACCCGGAGCTCTTCGCCCGGCTGGCTCGCGATGGTCTGCCGATCGCCCTCGTCGACCGCCACCTCGTCGGCTACGACTTCGACGCGGTTTTACCCGACAACGTCGGTGGCGCCTTCGCCGTCGTGACGCACCTCCTGGAGCTCGGCCACCGCCGCATCGCCTTCGTCGCCACGGATAACCTTGGGACGACCTCCGTCGCCGAGCGACTCCAGGGCTACCAGCAAGCCCTCCTGGCGGCCGGGATCGAACTCGATCAGCAGCTCGTCTTCGCCCGCCTCCCCGTTGCCCGGGCCTGGCCGCAGGGCAGGCGGGCTCCGGCCAGGGAGAACGTGGCCGCCATCGCCCGCTTTCTTGCGAAAGCGAACGCGAGCGCCGTGTTCGCTCTCCACGACCACCTAGCGATCGAGGTCATCGAGGCGGCCCGTTCCATCGGTCTCGTCGTGCCCGACGATCTCTCCGTCGCTGGATTCGACGACGACCCCCTGGCTGAGGCGTTCAGCGTCCCCCTCACAACGGTCGCCCAGCCTCGGGAACGCATCGGCCGGGTCGCAGCGACGCTCGTCGTCGAGCGCATCGAGGGGCGTCGCCAGGACACGGCACGGATCATCCTGCCGACCCGACTCGTCATCCGCCGGTCGACGGCGCGAGTCGCGGAGGCGGCGACCGCCGAAGCCGCGGCCTCGTAGGTGTCTCGTCGCTGCCCGCTCGTCCCGGGTCGAGCGACGGTTCGGTGACCGACCGGGCGGTGCCGACGTGGCCTAGCCGTTCGGAGCGGGCCACGGAGGGCGCCCGTCCCCGACGGCCCGCCGAGCGAAGAGGAACATCGCCGCTGACCAGGCCTGTTGGGGCTTCCCCATCGGTCGCCCGGTTCGACCGTGGTACCACTCGTTGAAGGCGCCGTTCGGCGGCTCGCCCAGGACCGTCGCCGTTAGCCGGTCCAACACCTGCCGGGCGCCGGCGAAGCGGGCTGCCGCGACGAGCGCTCCGACGAGAAAGCCGCCGATGAACGGCCAGGCCCCGCCGTTCTGGTATTGGTCGGGGAGGTTTAGGTTCGCCTGTCGGTAGTAGGGGCGCCAGTCCTTCTCGCCGGGCTGGATCGGCGGGTGAATCGCCCGGGCTGGCACGGGTTCGGCCACGCCGACCGCGTCGAAGTGGTCGAGGATGAGCGCCGCCCGCGCCTCGTCGGCGACCCCGCAGAGGACGGCGAGGCTGTTGGCGAGGACATCGCACCAGTCGCCGAAATCGCGGAAGCCGACCCATGGAAGGTAGTAGGGTCGTCGCCAGATGCTGACGGCGATGAGCTGGCGGACCCGCTCAAGCTCGTCGCCGAGGGTCGACGTGGCTGACGGAGAGCGGGCCGCGTGCCGGGTTGCGGGCCGGGTTTCGTTGGTTGGTTCGGTCTCCGAGCCGGCCCAGTGGACGCGGTTGAGGAGTTCGGCGACCCGGTCGGCGCGCTCGAGGCTTCGTTCGCCGTCGGGCAAGCCCACCGCCTCCGCCAGCTGGCCGTACGCCCGAAGAGCGGCGACGTAGAGCACGTTCGTGTAGAGGACCTTGCCGCGGTTGGCAAGAAGGTCGGCCCAGTCCGCGGCCTCCTGCGACTCGAGGAGTCCGTCTTCGTCGCTGTCCTGATAGTGGACCCATGCCATCGCCCGGATGAGGGCGTCCCGATGGCGGCGGACGAGCTCACGTTTCCCGAACTGACGCTCGAGGGCAGCGTGGGCGATGATGTACCAGAGGTTGGCGTCGATCCCGCCAGCGTTCTCCGTCCCGCGTGACCCGTCCGGCCGAACGTGGATCGGGATGGAACCGAGCTTGGACTGGGCTGCGGCGAGTGCATCGAGGGATGCGAACACCGCTGGAAGGACCTCGGTGAACTCGTCGGCGCAGATGCCGAGCACCGAGATGCCGAGATCCCGCGCCCAGACCTCCGAGTACCCGCCCGGCAAGGCCGAGGCCCGAAGTCCGTACGGTGTCGCACAGGCTCGGATGACCGAGCGAGCCCGCTCGGCCGCGATCTCGAGGGGATCCTCCGCTCCGTTCACGATGGCCGCCCGCTCAGCGCCCCGTCGCAGCGTCCCGTCGCCGCTTCAGCCCGGGCTGTGGCGCCGCACGTCGGTTCACTCCCGGTCGGTGGCGAGCACCGCGTCGACCTGGCTCGGATCGGGGCGTCCCTGCCAACGAACCGCCGGGTCCGGCACCGGGATCGAGGCGATGAGGAGCCGCGTGTATGGATCCTGCGGGGCTTCGATGACCCGACGGATCGGCCCCCGTTCGACGGCCCGCCCGCGATGGAGGACGACGATCTCGTCGCTCACCTCGGCGGCTGTCGAGAGATCGTGGGTGATGTAGAGGAACGAGATCCCGAACTCCCGCTTCAGGCGGAGCATGGCGTCCAAGATCGACGACCGGAGCGAAGCGTCCACCATGGAGACCGGCTCGTCAGCGACGATGAGGCGAGGCCGCAGCAGGAAGGCGCGGGCGACCATGACGCGCTGTCGCTGGCCGCCGCTCAGCTCGTGAGGATAGCGGCCGAGGACCTGGCCCGGATCGAGACCAACGACCACGAGTGCTTCTTCCACGAGGCGACGAGCCTCCTGGTGGCTGCTCGCCAGTCGCAAGGCAGCGATCGGCACGTCGAAGACGTGATTGACCCGATAGAAGGGGTTGTAGACCTCGTACGGGTCCTGAAAGATGGCCTGGACTTCCCGTCGGAAGGATCGAGCCTGGGGGCGGGACAGCCGATCGAGTCGAACGCCGCGGTAGCGGATCTCGCCGGTCGTCGGTCGAAGGAGACCGAGGACGAGGCGCGCGATGGTCGTCTTGCCGCTGCCGCTCTCGCCAGCGATGGTGACGAAGCGGGCCTCGTCGGCTGGCAACGTGAGGGAGAAGTCGACGAGGGCTCGCTGCCCTTTGCCCCGGCCGAGTCCCACGCCACCGAAGACCTTCGTGACACTGCGGACCTCGAGGAGCGGGGCTCTTTCCGCGCCCGCCTCGCGGAACGGGTCCGTCTCGCCCGGTCGAGCGAACAGCCTGCCCATTACGCCCCGACCTCTGCCCCATCGAGCGTCCGATGGTCCGTCCCGTCGCGAGCTTCACAAGCGACGACGTGATCCGGTCCGACCACGTGCTGAGGAGCGCTCCGACCGTTGGAGCCATGCTGCCTGTCGCACGCCGCCCCCAGCGCGCAGCCGCCGTGCGCCAGTGCTTCCCGGACGGCAGCCAGGTTCGGTCGGGCGCGGATCGCACCCGCCCGACCGATGGACGGCACGGAGCCGATGAGGATCTGGGTGTACGGGTGAACCGGGGCACTGAAGATGTCCGCCACCCGTCCCACCTCGACGAGGCGTCCTCGATACATGACGGCGAGGCGGTCGACGAGCTGGGCCTGGAGACCCATGTCGTGGCCGATGAGGAGGAGGGAGGCGTCCAGCCGCTGCCGGACCTCGAGGAGCGTTTCGGCGACCATCCGCTGGACGACGACATCGAGGGCGCTCGTCGGCTCGTCGGCGACGATGAGGTCCGGCTCGAGAGCGATGGCCATGGCGATGCACACCCGCTGTTTCATGCCCCCGCTCAACTCATGGGGGTAGCGCCGCATGACCCGCTCGGGCAGCCCAACGCTCCGGAGCAGCTCGGCGATCCGCCCCTCCAGCCGACGTCGATCGGCGCGACCCTCGTGCGCCTCGATGACGTCGGCGATCTGGTCGGCGACCCTCATCACGGGATTCAGCGAGCTCATCGCCCCCTGCGGGACGAGGCTCATCCGACGCCACCGAATCCGGCGCAGCTCCGCAGCCCCCATCTCGGTGAGCTCCAGGCCGCCGAGGCGGATGCGCCCCCTGTCGATGGCGGCCGGTGGCCGGAGGAGGCGCAAGATGGCGAGGGCGGTCGTCGTCTTCCCGCTCCCCGACTCTCCAACGAGACCGAAGACCTCGCCCTTCCGGATGGCGAACGAGACGCCATCGACGGCCCGAAAGCGGCCGCTCGGTAGGGCGTACGAAACCCGAAGATCCTCCACCTCCAGGAGCGGCACGCCGCTCACCGCTGCGCCTCCCGACTCACCGCCGCGCCTCCCGACGACCGTGGAGTCGGGGGTTGGCGATGGTATCGAGCGCTTCGCCGACGAGGAAGAGGCCGACGAAGAGAAGGATGAGGATGACCGTCGGCGGGCCCCACCACCACCAGAGGCCACGGGTCAGGGCAGCCGAGGCGAAGGCGTTCTGAAGAATGAGCCCGAGGGTGGGGATCGTAATCGGGCCGAGGCCGAGCAACTGCAACCCGACGGCAGCCAGGATGGCTCCTGACACGGCGGCCACAAAGGTGGCCATGACGTAGGGCAACAAATTTGGCAGGAGCTCGAAGACGAGGATCCCGAGGTCGCTCCGTCCCGACAGCCGAGCGATGAGGACGTAGGCCTGCTCTCGCATCGTCAGGGTCTGGGACCGAACCGCCCGCGCCGTCCAGGGCCAGGCAAAGAGGGCCACGACGAAAGCCATGAGCTCGACCGTCCGGGTCTGGAGGAAGGCTGCCAGGACGACGAGGACGGCAAGAGCGGGGATCGTCAGCATGATGTCGGCGGCGCCTCGAATGATCGTGTCGATCGGCCCCCGGAAGTACCCGGACGCGAGCCCCAGAATGACGCCGACGGTCGTTCCGATCCCCCCAGCGAGGAGGCCGATCTCGAGGGTGGGGATCATCCCGTGAACGATCATCGCCAGAATGTCCCGACCGAGCGCATCGGTCCCGAGAAGGTGTTCGGCCGAGGGCGCCTGGGCGAAGGGGCCAGCTCCGAGGCGAAGCCCCTCAGGACCGACGAAGAGGGATCCGACGGGCCCGAAGAGCACGAGCGCGAGGAGGAGCGAGCCACCCGCCAGGAGCCTGGGTTCGGCCAGTCGCCACCGCTGGCCCCAAGCGGCCGGCGCCTGGACGTCGACCGCTCCGCTGCCCGCTGTCTCGACGACGAGCTGCCCGTCCATGCCGCTATCGGGCCTCGTACGTGATCCGTGGATCGACGAACGGATAGATGAGATCGAGGATCAGGATGCCCAGGCTCACCGATAGGACAAGGATGAAGGTGATGCCCTGGATGAGGGTGTAATCCGCGTTCTGGATCGCCTGGAAGAGGAGGAGGCCCACACCCGGGTACGAGAAGATGACCTCGACGAGGACGGCGCCCGAGACCGCCGTCCCCAGGTAGAGGGCGAGACCGGTGATCTGGGGCAGGATCGCGTTCCGCATCGCGTACCAGAGGAAGATCCGTCCGGGCCCGAGGCCCTTCGCCTCGGCGAGGGTCAGGTAGTCGCTACCGAGCACCCCGATCATCAGGGCCCGCATCCCGAGCATCCAGCCTCCGGCCGCCGCCAGAACGATCGAGGCCGCCGGGAGGACCGAGTGGTAGACGATGTCCAGGAGGCCGGCTGGATCGAGATTGATCCCCGTACCAATCGACGAGACGCCTCCGACCGGGAACCAGCCGAGACCGAAGGCAAAGATGAAGAGCAGGAGGATCGCCAGCAGGTAGTAGGGTACAGCGGCGAAAAGGAGCATTGGACCGGCGACGACCCTCGCCCAGCGGGGCGCGCCCGGCCAGGCCATGAGCGCGCCGAGCAGGTTTCCGACCCCGAACGATAGGATCGTTGACGTGGCGAGCAGGGCCACGGTCCAGGGCAGCGCCCGACCGATGACCTCCCCGACCGAGGCCGGGAAATTGGCGAGCGAGATGCCCAGATCGAGTCGGGCGAGGGCGAAGAGATACTTGGCGTACTGGACGATCAGGGGCTCGTCGAGGCCGAACTCCGCCCGATACCGAGCGATGATCTCGGCGCTTCCGGCGACGCTCGCCCCCTGCTGCGCCATTCGGGTCAGCATCGCCCCCACGGGGTCGCCAGGGGCGAAGCGCGGGATGATGAAGTTGATCGTGGCAGCGATCCAGACGACGAGGACGAAGACCGCCAGCCGACGGACGAGGTAGCCGATCGTCATCTGTGCTGCTGCCTCCACCTCGATGTCGAGGGCTGGTGCAAGGCGTCGGGGACTCCGCCTTGCACCAGCCCCGGCGACGTGTCCTCCGCGGCCGGGCGCCGAGTTAGCTGCCCGCCGGCTTGATCTTCAGCAGAACCTGATGGAAGGTCATCCACCAGTTTGGCGGATGGATGTAGTTGTTGTCCGCCGTTGGCCAGTTCGTCCAGTAGGTCGTGTTGTACGGCACGATGCGGACCTGCTGGTAGAGGCCGAAGGCCGGCGCATCCTTGAGGAAGACTTCGAGGGCTTGCCGGAAGAGATCATTGATCTTCGGGTCGCCCGGAACGAGGGCACCCACCTGGTCGGTCAGGCGACTGTACTCGTCGTTCTTCCAGCGACCGGCGCCCTTGTCGTAGTCGGTCCGCTGGCCGACCGGAACCGCACGCCGCCCGTGGAAGGCGTTGAGGGTCGTGAAGGGATCGGAGACGCTTCCGCAGAGCCAGGCCTGGCGGGCGTCGAATTCACCGAGGGAAGCGGCATCCTGGTAGGCCGGCATGGCGAGGAGCTTCGGGCGAACGTCGATCCCGACCGCTCCCAGGGCCTGGATGAGATACGAGGTGCTCGTGCTCCAATCCGGTGTCGCCATGAGGAGCTGCAGCGTCAGTCGCTTCCCGTCGGGACCGACGTAGATGCCGTCGGCCCCCTTCTGGTAGCCCTTGGCCTGGAAGGCCTGCTCGGCCTTGGCCGGATCGACGACGCCGTCCCCGTACTTGGTGAAGAGGTCGTCGTTCTTGGCGAGAAGGTCGTCGAGGGGACCGTAGGCTGGAAAGAGCCACTTTGCTGGCAGGCCGGCCCCCTCGTTGACGAGGTCGGCCAATGCCTTGCGGTCGATGGCCCAGCTCACGGCACGCCGCATCTCCGGATCGTTCCAGGGAGCGACCGTCGTGTTGAACTCGAAGTAGAAGGGGCAGGGATCGATCCAGGCGTAGGGTGGATCCTTGAACCAACCGATGACGTTCGGGTTCGTCGCCTGAGCGACCTTGAACGCGCCGAGCCCCATGGCGGCCGCGCCGTCGAGGTCGTTGCGGGCGAACTGGGCGACCTTGCGGTCATCGGGGCCCTGTTCGGTGAAGATGATCTTCTTCGGGGCGGGCAGCTCGGCGAGGCCGACCTTCTTCGCCCACCAGTTGTCGTTTCGCTCGTAGACGAACTCCGTCGAGCTGGCCGACACCATCTTGTAGGGCCCGGTCCCCATCGGCCATCCCTTGGCCAGGTCGAAGAACTTGAAGGTCTTCGGGTCCTGGCCCTGCCAGATGTGCTTCGGAACGATGACGATGGCGCCCCAGATCTGAACGGCGAAGTTGTCGAGGATGAAGCGGGGGTAGGACGCCGTCAGTCGGATCCGGACCGTCTGCGGATCGACCGCCTCGGCCGAGGCGACCCACTGCTGGACGGCCGGACCGTTGACGAGATCCGGGTTGTTCTTGAGGAGATCGAGGGTGAAGACGACGTCGTCGGCCGTGAAGGGCTGGCCGTCGGCCCACTCGATCCCGTTGCGGAGCTTGATGGTCACTTCGGTCGCGTCGCTATTGAACTCCGCGGATTCGGCGAGCCACGGCTCGAGCTGGCCGGTCTCGTAATTGAGGTAGAAGAGCGACTCGAAGATGAGCTGGTGGATCCCGGCCGAGATCATCGGCCAGCGGGCCGGCGAGAAGGGATTGCCGATGTCGGGCGAGGCGATGGCCCCGCCCTCGAAGCCGATGACGAGCGTCTCCTCGCGCCCGCCCTGGGGCATCGACGGCGACTCGCTGGCCGGTGGTCCGCTCGCGCCCGGGGCTGTGGCGCCGGGGGATGGGCTAGGGGTTGCGGAGCCGCAGGCGACGACCACGAGCATGACTGCGACACCGAGCGACAACCCTCGAACGATCTGTCTCATGCCACCTCCTCTCAGGGCTACTAGTTCAGGCTAGCCTAGACTATACTGCCAAGGCATGCGGCTCCCGTCAAGTGGGCCCGTGGCTCCGGTCGGCGATCGCTGTGCCTTCGCCGTTCGAACCATGACCCACTCACATGTAGTCTGGATTAGCCGATGAGCAGGAGAGGGATCGTGAGCGACTCCAGGGTCATCGTGGCAGTTGCCCAGACCAGTCCACGGCCCGGAGACGTCCCGGCGAACGTGCGCCGGGCAGAAGAGATCGTGGCCGCCCTGGCCGGAACGGCCGACCTCGTCGTGTTCCCGGAGCTTTTCACGACCGGGTATGACCTGACCAACCTGGCCCTCGCGGAGTTTGCTGAGCCGATCCCCCACGGGCCGACGATCCGGCGCCTCGGCCGCGCAGCCGCCGATGCTGACATGATCCTCGTCGGATCGATCATCGAGGTCGATGCCGGCCGCCTGTTCGACACGGCCGTCGTCATCGACCGCAGCGGCGAGGTCGTCGGCCGCTACCGGAAGTCCCACCTCTATCCCGCCGAGCGGGACCACTTCGAGGCGGGGGAGAGGCTGACCGTCACGAACGTCGACGGCCTCCGGCTCGGACTCGCGATCTGCTTCGAGCACGCCTTCCCGGAGATCTTCGCCGAGCTCGCCCTCGCGGGGGCTCAGATCGTCGCGATCCCCTCGGCGGTTCCACGCGGCTACGAGTACCTCCTTGAATTGCGAACGAGGGCTCGGGCCCAGGACAACCAGCTGTTCGTCGCTGCCTCGAACCTGGCAGGCGACGACGGCCACACGGCGTGGTGCGGGCGGAGCCTCATCGTCGACCCCCAGGGGACCATCCTGGCGAGTGCCGGCCCGGACGACGAGGCCGTCATCACGGCCGAACTCGATCTCCGGCTCATCGAGCGTGAACGAGCCCAGGAGCCGATCTGGGCGAATCGACGACCGCAGCTCTACCCACGACTCCGCCTCGTGTCTCCGGCCCTACCCGTGCGGCTCGACGCTGACGATGGTGACGCTGGGCCAAGCGGCGATGCCCTGTCCGGCGGCGATGTCCGACCCGCGCGCCCTGGAACCGAATCAGAAGCCGGGTCGGTCGAGTCGCCTTCCCGACAACGAAGGTCTTCGCCAGACGGGTCGCGGCTCGACGGCGTCCGCCCACGGGTCGATCGGGATGGCTGAGCACCCGACTCGCCCCCGGCGCGGTGGACCTCTGCCCGACCGCTGTCCCTGGCGCGACGTAACCTTCCGGACCCTCGATCCGAAGCGGCCGTACAAGCCCCTTGACGTCGGCGCGGACGGCCTCACGGCGAGCATCGACGCCAGGGGGCGTCTCGTCGCCCTCGGCCAGGTCCATCGGACCCGTGGCTGGGTCGTGGCGACCGCCGCGAGGCCCCTCGAGCCGGTCGACCGCTTCGACCAGGCGGCCGTTCGCCGCTTTCGGGCGAGCCTCGCCGGAGAAGAGGCAGCGAGCTTCGGCATCGAGGCAAGTGGTTCCTTCCCGAGCCACGCTGGGCGAGCGGCCTGGCTGGCGAACGACGCTCTGCCGGTGACGCCGCTCGCGGGCGGTTGGCTCCTCACGGTCGTGCCCTCGCTCGCCGAGACCGGGGGGGCGCGGGGTCTCGTTCAAGTCGCCTTTGGGAACGACTCGCCGAGCGCCCTCGCCGGTTGGGTCGGCCGCTTCCGCCTCGACGGTGCCGAGCTACCCGAGCTGACCGAGGCACACGCCCTCTCGCCGATCCCTCGCCAACCCAGAACCGCGATCGATCATGACCTGCTGGTCGCCGAGGAACCGGAACTGCCGTGGGCCATCGCCATCGGAGGCGACCTCGTGCCAGCCGAGGTCGGAACGACCCCCCAAGCAGAAGTCGTCCTTGCCGCACGGGCACGACCACCGGCCTCGACGGTCTACATCGGGCTCGGCCAGAACGCCCGAGAGGCGAGCGCCGCTGTGCGTCAGCTGGCCGACATCGGGGCTCCCGAGCTCGTCGAGCGGGCTCTCCACCGCTGGCGGCGACGGTGGCAGGGCGTACCCGATGATCTGCTCCTTCGACGCGGCCTCGGCTATGTCGCTGCCTGCTGTGTCGCGCCGCTCGGCGAGACCGTGGCCCTCGTCACCGACCACCGGCTCCTTCCCCTCGTCTGGACCCGCGATGGCTACTACGCCGCCAAGGCTCTCCTCGGTTGGTGGTCGAGGATGGGAGCTGCCGAGCCCTGCGATCTCGTCCGGCGCCACCTCGGATGGCTCTTCGAGGTGGCCGTGCGACCGGAGGGTTGGTGGGCCCGATCCCATCTGGCGAACGGAGAGCGGAAGGACGACGTCTTTCAGCTCGACCAACAGCTATACCCGCTCCTCGAACTCGCAGACTACGTCGAGGCGACGGGCGATCGGGAGCCCCTGGCGCGTTGGAGACAGGGCGTCGAGCAGGCCCTTCGGGCGGTTCAGTCGAGACGATCAGCCAGCGCTCCCCTCTACGCGACGCACGAGACGGCCGCCGACGATCCGACCCGGCTACCGTACATCCTGGCGAACCATATCCTCCTCGTCCGCTGCCTCGAAGCCCTTCGGAGGCTGGGCGTCGAGGCCGCCCGTCTCCTCGATCATCCCGATACGATCCGCCAGGCGGTCCGCTCGGCGTTCGTCATCGATGGGCCCCTCGGCCGCCCGATCTTCGCCTACGCCAGCGACGGCCTCGGGGCGGCGTCGGCAGGCCACGATGCGAACGACTTCCCCCTCGTCCTCTCCCCGGCCTGGCGGTTTGCGTCCCTGGCCGACCCCGTCTGGAGGGCGACCCTTGATGTCGCCTTCTCGCCGGCGAATCCATCGTTCTTCCCGGGCCCCCACGGCGGCCTCGGCTCGCTCCACACGCCAGGCCCGTGGCCGCTCGGCGACATTCAGGCGCGACTCCTCGCCCGCCTCCTTGGAGACGAGGAGATGGAGCGGCGAGCCGCCGAGCTCCTCGAGGCCCGATGCTACTGGGACGGCGCGCTGCCGGAAGCGACCGACGCCGCGACCGCCCAGCCGATCTCGAGACCGTGGTTCGCCTGGCCCGGCGCAGCGCACGCTGCCGTCGAACTCGGAGCCTTGCCCTGATCTCGTGAGTGGATGGCACCGGAGAGGGCCGCTTGTGAGCGCTGCGCGGCGAGCCGAGGGCGGCCCGTCGAACCCTCAGCCCCGAGTCAAAGCGTCGTTCTCGTGGACGAGGTGCTGGTCGAACTGCGAGCGCCCGAGGACGAACCAGACCGCGTGGACCGGGGTGTCGCCGATGTTCGCCAGGCGATGCGGGATCGAGGAGTGGAAGGAGATCGCGTCCCCGGCCTGGAGGACGTACTCCTCGAAGCCGAGGGTGACCTGGAGGAGGCCGCTGATGACGTAGCCCCACTCGTGACCCGGGTGGCGCTGGTACGCGTCGGGCGGCGCCGATGCTCCGCCGACCTCGTAGATGACGTAGAGGAACTCCACCCCGGGCTCGGACGTCGTCGTCAGCCGCTCCCAGATGACCCCCGAGGCGAGGCGGATCCGCTTCCGGGTCGCCGCCGGCTGGTAGGGCGAGACTGCTGGCGGGAGGACGCCCGGCCCGATGGCGATCTCCCCGGGCCGGCCTCCTGTTTCCGGCGGACGCTCGACGCTCACCGCGCCGCTTCCCGGGCCCGCCTCGGCCGGCTCCGGAGGCCGGCGGTCGTTGAAGAGGAGCTCATCGAGGGAGACGTCGAGCTCGGAGGCGATGGCGTAGAGGGTGCTGACCGACGGGTTTGCCCGACCGCGCTCGATCTGGGAGATGAGGCTCGATGACACGCCGAGCCGCCGGGCGAGCTCGCGAACGCTGAGCCGCCGCTCTCGCCTCGCTTCCCGGAGGCGGCCACCGATCTCGGGATGGTCGGGCCGGGGACTCCGGCCGCGGGCCGAGTCTTCCACTGGACTCCTCGTCGATGAACTGTCGGCCGACGTCCGTCGCCGCTCGGCACGATCGTACCCTCCCGCGGGCACGGCTCGCGGACGAGCCCGACCAGCGCTGGCAGCTCACATGATGAGCCAGCCGCCGTCGACCCGGAGGTCGATCCCGTTCACCGAGGGGTTCTCGAGGAGGAAGCGGACGGCATGGACGATGTCGGCCATCTGGACGAGGCGCTTCGTCGGCGTACGGGCGAGGACGTGGTCGAGGTTCTTCCCCTTCCAGTACGGGCTGTCGCCGACGATGCCGGGATGGATGGCGTTGACCCGGATCGGGGCGAGCTCGGTGGCGAGGGTTCGGACCATGCCCGTCACCCCGCCGTTCACCGTCGTCACCGTCGTCGAGCCAGGATACGGACGATCCTTCGCCAAACCCCCGAAGAGAACGATGGCGCTCTCCGAGTTCAGACGGTCGACGAGGGCGTGGACGACCTCGGTGTAACCGACGAGCTTCAGCGTAACGAGCCGCAGCGCTCGCTCGATCGAGTAGTTCCGGGCCGAGTTCTCGTCGCGCTCGATGGCGACGAGGATGAGATAGCGAACGGGTCCGACCGGAGCGAGCCGCTCGGCGATGGTCGTCGGCTCCGATAGATCGAGGGCGAGACCGCGAGTCCTGCCGCCGAGCTCGGCGGCGACGGCCGCAGCCCGCTCGGGATCGCGCCCCGTGAGGACGACCTCCGCCCCCTCCCGCGCGAAGGAGGCGGCGATCTCCCGACCGATCCCCGACGTTCCGCCGACGACGACGACGGCTCCATCCTGTGCCATGGTGTCCTCCTTTCAGCTCTCGAACGTAGTTGGCGATGGTCGTCTCGTCCGCCCCGTCTCGTCCGCCCCGCCCCCACGTCCGTCCGCGGGCCGGCGGCCACGCTCGTCCGGGCCGGCGTCAGGTCCCGGTTTCGAGCCTCCGCCAATGGTCGAGCCACCGGTACGAATGACGGACCGGCGGCTGCGGCGCCTGGGTCTCGATCCAGCGGACTCGACCCGTTCCCCGGTTGAAGAAGCCGTGGGCGGCCCCGACGCTCGTGAAGACGACGTCGCCGGCCCGGACCGTATACGTTCGCCCCTCGAGAACCGCCTCGATCTCACCGGCCAGGAAGAAATACGCCTCCTCGAAGGGGTGGTCGTGGACGAGGGCCGCCCCACCCGGTTCGTAGTCAACGGTGAACATCGTCACCAGATCGGCCCCAAAGCCGCGGTCGACGAGCATCTTCACCGAGATCCCGCTGTAGACGAGGAGGGCAGTGTCCATCCCGGCCGGCGTTCGCTGCTCCGGTGGTTCGGCGAGGTCGAGGACCTGGGCCTGGGGCGGCGTTCCCGGATAGTGGCCGATGAAGCGACCGAGCGGCGCCCCGGCCGGCCGCTCCCCGGCCCCGTGGCGGGCATCGTCGGGACCTGGCAGATAGAAGGTGTCCCGGCGCCCCTCCGCTGCCGGGATCCGGACCGGACTGCTCACCGAGAGCCACCGGACCTCCTCGGAGCTCGGGTTCGACCAGCTGTGGCGATAGCCGAGGGGGACGAGGGCGTAGTCCGCCTCCCGCAGCTGGTAGCGCCGTCCGTCGAGGCCGAGGACCGGCGTCCCGGCGAGGACGTAGACGGCGGTCTCGAAGGCGTGGACGTGCCCCTCGACCCAACCGCCGGGTTCGAGGCGGTGGATCTCGAGCTGCGTGTGGGTCGCCCCAAGCCCGCGGTCGACGAGCACGGCCCGTCGGTAGCCTTCGGCGTGGCCCTCGGTCGCCGGGGGCACGACGACCGCCTCCCAATCGACGGATCGAACGAGATGCATCGGCGCCTCCTCCACCTCGCTGACTCTTGCATCGCCGGCGTTCAGCGCTATCATACAGCTCACGGGGCGACGGGTGCACACCAGGGCTGCCCCCGCGTGTCTAGCGCCCGGCCAGCCCCAACGACGGTCAGCATGACTACACATTCGCAGCAGCGTGGGTGAGGAGGTAGCGATGACGGTGACGGTTTCCCCAATGACCGTGAGCGAGGCCCGCGTGACCCCGTCCACCCTCCTGCGCCCGGGTCGCCCGATCCCCGCTCCCGGGCCGATGACCGTCGACTTCGAGGACCGCGTCAACCCCGACCGGCTCCGCGCCTACCGCCTCGACAGGGTCCGGAAGGCCCTCGACGCCTCGGATCTCGGCGCCATCCTCGTCTTCGACCACAACAACATCCGCTACGTCAGCTCGACCCACATCGGCGAGTGGGCGCGGGACAAGATGACCCGCTACGCCCTCCTGACCCGGGGCGGCGAACCCCACGTCTGGGACTTCGGCTCGGCGGCCCGCCACCACCGCCTCTACTGCCCCTGGCTCAAGCCCGAGAACGTGAAGGGCGGGATGATCGGCCTCCGCGGCGCTGTCGCGCCCGAGGCTGGCCTCTTCGCCAACGCCGCTCGTGAGATCGCCGACATCCTCCGGGCCGAAGGAGTGGCCGACATGCCCCTCGGTGTCGACATCATTGAGCCGCCCCTCTTCCACGAGCTGACCCGCCTCGGGATCACCGTCACCGACGGCCAGCAGACGATGCTCGACGCCCGGGCCGTGAAGTCGCCCGACGAGATCGTCCTCCTCAGCCAAGCCTGCGCCATGGTCGACGGCGTCTACCAGATGATCGCCGAGGAGCTCAAGCCCGGGATCCGCGAGAACGAGCTCGTCGCCAAGGCGACGAAGATGCTCTACGACCTCGGCTCCGACGACGTGGAAGCCATCAACGCCGTCTCCGGCGAGCGCTGCAGCCCCCACCCCCACGTCTTCTCCGACCGCCTCATTCGGCCCGGCGACCAGGCCTACTTCGACATCATCCAGTCCTTCGTCGGCTACCGGACCTGCTACTACCGGACCTTCTGCGTCGGCCGGGCGACCGACGCCCAGCGCGACGCCTACAAGCGAGCCCGGGAGTGGATCGACGCCGCCATCGAGCTCGTCCGGCCGGGCGTCACGACGGACCAGATCGCCCGGGTCTGGCCGAAGGCCGAGGAGTTCGGCTTCGAGAACGAGATGGAAGCCTTCGGCCTCCAGTTCGGCCACGGCGTCGGCCTCGGCCTCCACGAGCGGCCGATCATCAGCCGTCTCAATTCCCTCGACCATCCGGTCGAGCTCCTCGAGGGGATGGTCATCGCCCTCGAGACGTACTGCCCGGCGAAGGACGGCTACTCCGCGGCCCGGATCGAGGAGGAGGTCGTTGTCACCGCCGAGGGGGCGAAGGTCATCACCCACTTCCCGGCCGAGGAGCTCTTCGTCGCCAACGCCTACTGAGACGAGGGTCACCAGGACGAGCGTCCCACCACCGTTCCGCCACCGTCGCCGGCCGGCCATGGAGCCTCGACCCCCGCGCCGCCGGTCGCCCGATGTGCCGCGCCACCGATCCCGAGCCCGCCGACAGGGAGCGACGAGATGAACCGAACGACGACGGCCACGGCGGCCGCCCCGCCGAGCACCGAGACCCGGCTCGCCATCTACCGGACGATGGTCGAGTGCCGCTTCTTCGAGACCCGGGCCCAGGAGCTCTTCTTCGAAGGCCTCGTCCGGGGGACGACCCACCTCGGCGTCGGCCAGGAAGCGATCGCCGCCGGCTTCGCCGCCGCGATGCGGCCCGACGACTACACCTTCGCGACGTACCGCGGCCACAACCACGCCCTCGCCCGCGGCGCGCCGATGGCGCCCCTCTTCGGCGAGCTCTTCGGCCGGGCGAACGGCCTCATGGGCGGCAAGGGCGGCTCGATGCACATCACGAGCGTCGAGCACCGCATGCTCGGCTCGTACGCCATCGTCGGGGCCCATCTCCCGATCGCCCTCGGCGCCGCCTGGTCGGCCCAGTACCGCGGCTCCGGGCAGGTCGCCGTCTGCTTCTTCGGCGACGGGACGACGAACATCGGCGCCTTCCACGAGGCCCTGAACATGGCCGCCGTCTGGCGGGCCCCGGTCGTCTTCGTCTGCGAGAACAACCTCTACATGGAATACACCCCAATCGCCGCCGTCACCGCCGTCGAGCACCCGGCCGCCGATCGGGCTGCCGCCTACGGCCTCGAGCGGATCCTCATCGACGGCAACGACGCCGACGAGGTCTACGCGACCGCCCGGCGGACCATCGAGGCGGCTCGCTCGGGGGCCGGACCCGCCCTCGTCGAGGCCGTGACGTACCGCCACGGCGGTCACTCACGGGCCGATCCCGGCAAGTACCGACCGGAGGAGGAGGTGAAGGCCTGGCTCGCCCGGGATCCGATCCCGCGCCTCCGGAGCCGCCTCCTCGAGGCCGGGGTCGACGAAGGGACCCTGGCCGCCATCGAGGCCGAGGCGAAGGCGAAGGTGGCCGAAGCCGAGCAGATCGCCCGAGCGGCCCCCGAGCCCGACCCGGCGAGCCTCGAGACCGAAGTCTTCGCCGACGGAGGGAACCGATGGCGGAACTGACCTACCGGGCGGCGGTCGCCCACGCGATCGCCCAGGAGATGGAGCGCGACCCGACGGTCGTCCTCATCGGTGAGGACGTCGCCGCCGCCGGCGGCGTCTTCAAGACGACGGAGGGGCTCCTCGAGCGCTTCGGGCCCGACCGAGTCCGCGACACGCCGATCAGCGAGCAGGCGATCGTCGGGGCAGTCATGGGGGCGGCGATGACCGGCCTCCGCCCCATCGGCGAGCTGATGTTCAGCGACTTCTTCGCCGTCGCCTGGGACATGGTCGCCAACCAGATCGCGAAGACCCGCTACATGACGAACGGCCAGGTCAGCCTGCCCCTCGTTCTCCGGACGGCGAACGGCGGCGGCCTCGGCTTCGGCGCCCAGCACAGCCAGAGCGTCGAGAACTGGATGATGATGATCCCGGGCCTCAAGGTCGTCGCCCCCTCGACCCCGGCCGATGTCGTCGGCCTCCTGGCGGCGGCGATCCGCGATCCCGACCCGGTCATCTTCTGCGAGCACAAGGCGCTCCTGGCGACGAAGGGCGAGGTCCCCGACGGCGAGCACGTCGACGTCCTCGGCACGGCGAAGGTCGTCCGGGAGGGGTCGGACTGCACGGTCGTCGCCCTGGCGGCGATGGTCCCGCGAGCCCTCGAGGCCGCCGAGCGCCTCGCCGCCGATGCAGGGATCTCGGCCGAGGTCATCGACCTGCGGTCCCTCATCCCCCTCGACGTCCGGACGGTCCTCGCCTCGGTCGAGAAGACAAGCCGCCTCTTCACCGTCGAGGAGAACCCCCGGCCGTGCGGCTGGGGGGCCGAGCTCGTCTCGATCGTCGCCGACGAGGGCTTCTACTCCCTCGACGCCCCACCGGTCCGGATCACGACCCCCTACGTCCCGCTCCCGGCCGCGCCGGCTCTCGAGCAAGCGGCGATGCCCTCGGTCGGGCGGATCGCCGAGACGATCCGACGCCGGCTCGAGGAGTCGCGCTGAGGATGGGGACGCCCGTGGAGCCGACGATCGCCCTCCTCGGTCTCGGCCGGATGGGATCGGCCATCTCCCGGGCCGTCGCCCGCCGGCTCGCCGACGATGGCGGCCGGCTCGTCCTCTTCAACCGGACGCAGCGCCGGGCAGAGGAGCTCGCCGCCGAGCTCCGCGCCCTCCCTAGCCTCGGCGAGCGGATCGCCGTCGCCGCCACCCCGGCCGAGGCGGCGGCCGGGGCCGACGTCGTCCTCAGCTCGGTCGCCGACGACGCCGCCCTCGGCGAGCTTTACCGGCGGCCCGACGGGGTCCTGGCCGGCCTTCGGCCGCCGACCGTCGCCGTCGACCTCAGCACCGTCCTGCCGACGACGGTCCGTGGGCTGGCAACCGAAGTGGTGGAGCGGACCGGGGCCGCCTTCCTCGACTCCCCCGTGTCGGGCAGCGTGGCGACGGCCGAAGCCGGCCAGCTCACCCTCATGGTCGGCGGCGATCCGGATGCCCTCGAGCGCGCCCGGCCGGTCCTCGAGCGCTTCTCGGCCCGAATCTTCCACCTCGGATCGAACGGGGCCGGAGCGACCGTCAAGCTCGCCGTGAACACGGTCATCCTCGCCCTGAACAACGCCATCGCCGAGGCCCTCGTCCTCGCCGAGCGGGCCGGTGTCGAGCGGGAGCGGGCCTACGCC
>JBHORA010000136.1:0-1679 GCA_042408535.1 Chloroflexota bacterium
GTCCCTCGTGGCCGCCGGCTTCGAGCCGTGGGAGGCCCTCGGCGCCGCGACCTGGCGGGGCGGCGAGCTCCTCGGCGAACCGTCGGCGGGCGTGATCGTCGAGGGCGGTCCGGCCGATTTCGTCCTCGTCCACGGCGACCCCACCTCGGACCCGACCGCCCTCTGGCGGGTCTGGCACGTCGCCTGGGCGGCCTGAACACGGCCGGTCAGGGCCAGTTCTCCCTGCGGTGGCTGGCGACGCACCCCCGACGGTGTGGACGATCGGCCACGGCGCCCTCTCCACCGAAGCCATCGCCGCCACCCTCCGCGCCGCCGGTGTCCGAACCCTCCTCGACATCCGCCGCTTCCCGACCTCGCGCCGCTCGCCGCACCTGGCGCAGGATCGCCTCGCCGCCGACCTGCCGAGCCTCGGCATCGCCTACGAGTGGGCGGGCGAGGCCCTTGGCGGCCGGCGCTCTCCCCGCCCTGGGCCGACCCGCCACACCGCCTGGGCGGACCGTGCCTTCCGCGGCTACGCCGACCACACCGACAGCACTCTCTTCCGCGAGGCCGTCGAGTCGCTCGTCGAGCGGGCTCGAGCGGGCGAACGACTCGCGGTCATGTGTGCCGAAGTCGACTGGCGGCGTTGCCACCGCCGCCTCGTCGCCGACGCCCTGACCGTCCGCGGCGTCGCTGTCGTCCACCTTCAGGTTGGACGCCCTCCGGAGCCCCACGAGCCGCACCCTGACCTCCGGTCCGATGCCGATGGCTGGCCGCTCTGGGCGAGGCGCACCCCGAGTCCCGACCCGCCGCTGCCTTGACATCAGATAACCCCGCTCGATCATCACGCATCATGACTCGGGCGACGATCGACATCGACCCGGTCGTCCGGCGGCGACTGAAGGAGCGGCAGCGCCGCGAGGGCAAGTCGCTCGGGCGCCTCGTCTCCGAGCTCCTCGCCGCCGCCCTGACCGAGGAGGCCCCGAAGGCGCCGCCCTTGGCGTGGACGGCAAAGCCGATGCGCGCCCGTGTCGACCTCGAGGACCACGAAGCCGTTCGACGGGCCCTCCTCGAAGCGTGACGGCCACCTTTGACGTCAACGTCCTCCTCTCCGCGAGCGATGCGGACAGCCGGCTCGATGCCCCCGAGCTGCAGGGTTCGTCGAGCGGCTCGCCCAGGGGCCCGAGCTCCTCTACCTCTTCTGGCCGACAGTCGTCGCCTACGTGCGGCTCGCGACGCACCCGGCGATCTTCGCCAACCCCCTGTCGCTGGAAGAGGCGCTCGGCAACATCGAGCAGCTCCTGGGCCGCCCGCACGTCCAGTTGCCGGGCGAGCACCCGGGGTTCTGGCACCGCCTGCGGTCCGTCGTCACCGATGCGCGCGCGACCGGCAACCTCATCTCGGATGCCCGCCGAGATCTCGACGACGGCGTCGTCGAACGGACGGCCAGAAAGTGCGGGCTGCCATCGACCGGCCATCCGGCTAGCGCATCCTCGGAAGGCTGGGCCGGCTCGACCGGCCGGCTCGACCGGCCGGCTCGACCCGGCCGCCGACGTCCCGCAGGAAGCCCGGGCCACCGAAGAGCTGGTAGGTCCACGGCTCGGCGGCCGGGTGATCGGTCGGCGGCCGGGTGATCGGTCGGCGGCCCCCCGGGTCACCGGGCGTGCCCGTATCATCGCTTCGCCATGGCCGCCCTCCGG
>JBHORA010000139.1:0-50398 GCA_042408535.1 Chloroflexota bacterium
TAGTCGGCCATCCAGTTCGCCTGGAGCTGGAGGACGGCGTCGAGGACGACGGTCGGCGAGAAGAGCCAGTCGAGGTACGTCGCGTTCAAACGGTCGACGAGGGCGCCGATCCGAACCGGCCGCCCGCGCTCGATGCGGGCCAGGAGGTGGACGATCCGGAGGGCAGCGAAGGGGTCGCCGGACTCGGCGATGACGGGCGGCGAGATCGCCGGGTCGGGCAGGCCCGGCGGGGCGGGGCGCAGCCCGAGTTCGTCGACCGCCGGCGCATCCGTCGCGACCGGGGGACGCAGACCGTTCATCGGTTCCGTCGCTGGCGCATGGTTTCGAGGAGTCCCTGTTCGTCGCTCGTCTTCCCTACGGACCGGGCTGGCCCGGGGTACCTCCGAGCCGGCATCTCCGACTAGTCCGATCGGGATTGCCGGCAGGATAGCACACCGATCGGTGCCGGGCCTGGCTCACCGACGGGCCGGCGGGTGCCCTGCCCACCGACCGTCGGGCGCTTCCCCGCCGACGCGCCGCCGGGAGCCCAGCTCACCGGCGCACCGCCGGGCGCCCAGCTCACCGACGCAGTGCCGGCCCACCTCTCGCCGACGCACGGCCGGCCTACCTCTCGCCGACGCACGGCCGGCCTACCTCTCGCCGACGCAGTGCCGGCCTACCTCTCGCCGACGCACGGCCGGCCTACCTCTCGCCGACGAGGCGGCCGTGTTCTGGCAACACCAAACCGGGGTTGCCGGTCGGACGCGACCGACCCGAGCCGGGCGATTCGGCCACTTTGGTGCGCTACGGACAACGAACGCCGCCAGCGGACCGGCGTCGGCCGGGCGACGCGGGGCTGCGGGCCCCTTTTGGTGTTCGGAGAACACGCCCCCAGGGGTTGGAGGGCCAGGCCCCTCCGCTCAGCCCTCTCCCTTGCCCGGCCCCTCGCCCTCCCCGGCTCCGCCAGCGACGTCGGCCAGCTGCGGCACCCCGGTCGCCGCTTCAGCCCGCCCCTCGATGGCCCCAACCCCGTAGGGGACCCACTTCGAGGGGTCCTGGAGCCGATGCGGCGCCGCCGCCCCGCGGGCGTGGACCTCCTCGAAACCGGCCGGCTCGAGCCACATCCGCCGTCCCTCGAGGAGCCCGCTCACCCCCTCCTGGCCCGGCTCAGGGCGCGGGTGCTGGCAATACGGGCAGCGAGCGCGATCGTGGGGTGTGTACTCGATCGGCTCCTCGTAGGTCGTGATGAAGCCCTCGTAGTTCCGAAGGACGACCTTGTGGTCGCTGTAGCTGATGAGGTAATTCGGCATGACCGGGATCTTGCCGCCCCCGCCCGGAGCGTCGATGACGTAGGTCGGGACGGCGAAGCCGGAGGTGTGGCCCCGAAGGCCCTCGATGATCTCGAGCCCCTTGCCAACCGGGGTCCGGAAGTGGCCGGCCCCTTCGACGAGGTCGCACTGGTAGATGTAGTAGGGCCGGACCCGGATCTCGACGAGGCGCTGGACGAGCTCGCGCATGACGTGGACGCAGTCATTGATCCCGGCCAGGAGGACCGACTGATTGCCGAGGGGGATGCCGGCCCGGCTCAGCTTGTCGCAGGCTCGGGCGAGTTCGGGGGTGATCTCCTTCGGGTGGTTGACGTGGATGTTCATCCAGATCGGGTGGTAGCGCTCGAGCATCTCGCAGAGCTCGTCGTCCACCCGCTGGGGCAGGAAGACAGGAACGCGTGTTCCGATCCGGATGATCTCGACGTGCGGGATCTCGCGGAGACCGCGGATGACCGATTCGAGGAGTCGTGGGGCGAGGGTGAGGGCATCGCCGCCACTGATGAGGACGTCCCGGATCTGCGGGGTCCGGCGGATGTACTCGAGCTGGGCCTCGTGCTCGCGGCGATTGAAGTTCTGGGTCGGATCGCCGACGATCCGGCTCCGGGTGCAGTAGCGGCAGTAGCTCGCACACTGGGTCGTGACGAGCATGAGGACCCGATCCGGATAGCGGTGGACGAGACCTGGAACGGGGCTGTGGCGGTCCTCGGCGAGGGAGTCCTCCATCATCCCCGTGTAGGCTCGGAGCTCGCGGCCGGTCGGGATGACCTGGCGGCGGATCGGGTCGTTCGGGTCCTTCGGGTCGATGAGGCTGACGAAGTAGGGGGTGATGTCGACCCGGAACAGATCGGGGGCGGAGAGCCCCTCCCGCTCCTCATCGGTGAGCTCGAGGATCTCCTCGAACTCGGCGAGGTCGTTCACCCGATGGCTGAGCTGCCAGCGCCAGTCGTTCCACTGCTCGTCCGGCACGTCCTGCCACTTCGGTGCCCGTGGACTGACCGCTGGCCGCCCGTCGGGACCGAGACGCCGTGCCGGGTCGCGGAGGTTGACGAAGGGCCGGTCCTCGAGGGCCGCCCCGCCATGGCCCTCGGGGCGCGGTCCGGGACGCGTCCCGCGCGCTCCCGGTTCCGGAACCCCCTCGGGGATCGATCCGGTCGGCGGCGCCGCCGCCTGCTTCGTGCGCATCTGCCACCCGTCCTTCCGCTCGGTCCTGCTGGGCCCCGCCCGACCTGGCCCCACGATCCGGCCGTCGCCCTCGGCGCGGGCTCCCGCGCCTCGGCGGGCACCGTTCATCGTGGCCAGCGGGTGCATAGTTCTTATGCAACGTGCATGCCCGAGGGAAGGATAGCGCCGAGCGCCGGCGCCGTCCAGTGAGGCCTGGGGCCACACCTGTGTCCGCCGCTGGCGGCCGGGCGCCGTAGGCGTGGGCTGGGGAGCCCGTATCCCGCTAGCGGGACCGCCCGGTGACCGTCGTCGCCGCGCTGGCTCCCACCGATCTCCGCGTTCGCCGGCGCCGCGTTTTGGCGGGGTATGATGGTATGATGAGGCCGTGAGAACGACCCTCAACCTCGATCCCGACGTCGCGGAACAGCTCATCGCCCAGGCCCGCAAGGAGGGCCGATCGCTGTCCCGGGTCGTGAACGACCTCGTCCGGGCCGGCTTCCTCGCCCGCCGAGCGGCCGCCGCCCTGCCTCCCTACCTCCGTCCCTACGAACCTCCCGTCGTCGACACGGGTCGGCCCCTCGTCGACGTCACGGACGTCGCCGCGGCCCTCGAGCACGTCGAGCACAGCTGAAGGACACGGACGAGGCCGACCGGCATGACGCCCCTCGTCGACGCCAACCTGATCATGTGGGCCCACCACGCGCACTTCCCGCTCCACCCAGCGGCCCGAGCCTGGTGGCGTCAACTCCTCAGTGAGCAGCCTCTCGTTGGCCTGCCCTGGTCGTCGATCCTCGCCTTCGTTCGACTGTCGACCCATCCACGGGCGCTCGAGCGACCCCTTTCGATCGATGCGGCTTGGGGGATCGTGGAGGGCTGGCTCGACCGCCCGAACGTTTGGATCCCGGTCCCGACCGACCGCCACCGGCCCATCCTGGCCTCGATGCTTCGGCAAGCGCAGGCCACCGCGAACGACGTTCCCGACGCCCACCTCGCCGCCCTCGCCGTCGAATGGGGCCTCGAGGTCCTGTCCGCCGACCGCGACTTTGGCCGTTATCCGGGACTGAGATGGAGGAATCCCCTCGCCGACGGCTGAGAGCTCGCGGGCGGAGACCTGACCACTCCCTGTCGCCCGGGCCGGGCCGGCTGTCGCCCGGGCCGGGCCGGCCACGACCCTCGCCGCCCGCCTGGGCTCGTGAGGTAGCCCCTACTCGCCGATGACGGCCCAGAGGAAGCCCATCATGATGAAGAAGCCGCTGAAGAGAGCGATGAGGGCGAGCGCCCCATAGGGCGAGTTCGCTCCGATGTGGGGCACGAACTGGAGTCCGATCCCGAAGACGAGGGCCCAGGCGACGAAGAGGAGGGCGAAGAAGACCTTGGCGTTCACGTTCGTGATCGCCCGCGTCCAGCCTCGCCGGCCGTCCTCGGCCGTCATGGCCGCCCGGAGGGCGACGAGGACGATGGTCGCCGCGAGGACCGTCGCCACGGTGAAGCTGACGAACTGAACGGGGCCCTGGAAGGGCGCGAGCAGCAGCTGCACGGATCTCCTCTCGCCTCGAAGGTCACGGGACGCCGGAACGCCGGACATCGTAGCAAAGCGGCGAGCCCGCGCCGGGCCGCCGGTGCCGCACGGGCCCGCCGGCGTTCAGGGGACCTCGACGCCGACGACCGTCACCCGGTGGTAGCCCGTCGCCCCGGCCGGCAGCGGCGGTCGAACGGTCGCCTCCTGGAGGTCGCCGCGACCGTCGGTCGCCCGAACGACGAGGACGGCTGGCCCCGGCGCAGCCAGCTGGACGCGAGCCCGCCAGCGGCGCCAGACGTTCGCCCCCACCCCCGGGACGCCCTCGAGCTCGGCTGGCACCCACGTTCGGCCGTCGTCGGCGCTCACCTCGACCCGATCGATGCCGCGCTCGCCGGCGAAGGCGACCCCGAAGACGTCGACGGGACGACCGACCGGAACGGCGTCCCCGGCTCGGGGCTCGTCGATCCGGCTCCAGGTCCGGACGATGGCGGTCCGGTCCCAGCCCCGCTCGACCCAGAAGCCCGGTTCGTCGTGGTCGGCGAGCTCGATCCCGGTCAGCCACTTCGGCTGCTTCATCCCGTAGCGGTCGGGGATGAGGACCCGGAGCGGGAAGCCGTGCTCGGGAGTGAGGGACGTCCCCGGAGGTCCCAGCTCGTCGACGAGCCAGACGCCCTCGTCGACGTCGGCGAGGGGGAGAGACTCGGTGTACCCGTCGGCCGAGCGCCAGAGGAGGTGCGTCGCCTCGGGACGAACGCCGACCTCGGCAAGGACGTCGAGAAGGCGGACCCCCGCCCAGCGCTGGTTGCCGACGAGGCCGCCCCACGAGACGACCTCGTTGCTGATGCACTCGAGGGTCCGCTCGCCCTCGACCCGTGGCAGCCGCCGGAGATCCTCGAGGCCGTACGCGCGCGGCCGCTCGACGAGACCGCCGACCTGGAGTCGCCAGGCCGTCGGGTCGATCCTCGGCAGGAGGAGATCCTTCGAGACGACGTAGAGCTCGGTGACCGGGGTGAGCCGGTCGGTGGGCCCGAAGCCGCCGGGCGCCTGGGGCCGAGGGCCGGCGATCGTCCGGAGGCCGCCGAGGACGCGCCCGAGGACGACGACGCCCGACCCGGCGAGGGAGAGCCAGCCGAGGACGGCTGCCGCCGCGGCCAGGATCCGCCGTCGACCCGGATCGACGGGGGACGAGGCCGCCGCCTCGAGGGAGGGCCACCCGACCGCCTCCAACGCCCCAGCGCCGACGAGGGCCCCGAGGGTGATCCCGTAGGCGAGAGAGGCGAGGGCGAGGGAGACCTGGAGTGGCCCCTGCGGACCCCGAAAGCTGCTGGCGAAGGGCCCCTGGCCGAAGACCGGGAGGACGAGGAGCTCCCCGACGAGCCAGGCCCCGAGCCCGGCGAGGGGAGCGAGGCGACGGGCCCGGACCGGCGAGCCGAGACCCGGGATCCGGAGCGCCACGAAGGCGAGGAGCGACCCGACGAGCGGGACGGCCGCCGCGACAACCGCGAAGAGGAGTCCCTTGGCCGCCGGCCCGAGGGCACGGAGGAGGGCGTCGAAGAGCGGGAGCGGGACGAAGGCGGTCGCCCCGTTGTGGATGAGCTCGAGGAAACCGGGCCCACCGAGGAGCGGCGGTGCCACGAGGAGGACGAAGAGGGCGACCGCGCCGGCCAGGGCCCCGACTCGAAGCGACCCGACGGGGGGAGGCGGGAGGGACGCTGGCTCGGGAGCTGCCATGGCGGAGCGATCTTGACAGACCTCGGCGGTTCCTGCCATCCGGGCCGACCGACCCTGTTGCCCGACCGGTCGGTCGACCGCCCCCGCCACCGACCGGGCTCCTCCTTCTGCCACCCGGCCGACCTGCCCGCCCGGAGGGTGGCCTTCGGCCCTGCCCGCTCGGCGGCGGCGGCCTACGATGAGGGCCGATGCAACCCCCTCCTCCGGCGACCGTCTTCGAGCGCGTCGGCCGCTTCGCCCATCGCCGTCGCTGGTCGATCGTCGTCGTTTGGCTCACCCTCCTTGCCGGCTCGGCACCCCTCCTGCCCGGCGTCTCAGGGGTTCTTCGGCCGGGGGGCTTCGTCGCCGACTGGCTCGAGGCGAGCCGGGCGAGAGCCGCCCTCGAAGCCGAGCTCGACTTCCCGCCCTCGGCGCTTGTCGTCGTCCTCCACTCCGACACCCTGCGGGCCGGGACGCTGGAGTTCGAGGAGGCGGCCGCCGAAGCCGTCCGGGACGTGCCCACCGCACCCCACGTCCGAGGGCTCCGATCGCACCTCCTCGCCCCCCGCCAGGTGTCGCCCGACGGGCACACGGCCTACGACGTCGTCCTCCTCGACCTGCCGGCCGACGACTCGCCGCAGGCGTTGCCGGGGATCGAAGCCAGCCTTCGCCGTCCGCCGGGGCTCGAGGTCGGCCTCGCCGGCGGGCCGGCCTTCTACGGCGACGTCCAGTTCGTCTCCGAAGAGGACCTCCGCCGGAGCGAACTCATCTCGCTGCCGCTGGCGGCCCTCGCCCTCCTCCTCGTCTTCGGCTCCGTCGTCGCTGCCGCCATCCCCCTCGTCGTCGGCGGCTCGGCCGTCGTCGTCGCCCTCGCGGTCGTCCACCTCCTGGCCACGCTGACGCCGATGAGCATCTTCGTCCTGAACCTGACGACCCTCCTCGGTCTCGGGCTCGGGATCGACTACTCCCTCCTCGTGACGAGCCGCTTCCGCGAGGAGCTCGGCCGCCGCCGAGGGACGGCCGACGCGGTCGAACGGGCCCTCGAGATCACCGTTGCCACGGCCGGGCGGGCCGTCTTGTTCTCCGGGCTGACCGTTCTCCTCGGCCTCCTCGGCCTCGCCTTCTTCGACTTCATGATGCTCCGCTCGGTCGGGCTCGCCGGGGCGATCGTCGTCGGCCTCGCCGTCGCTGCCGCCCTGACCCTCCTGCCGGCTGTCCTCGCCATCCTCGGCCCAAGCGTCGATCGGCTCCAGGTCCGCCGAAGCGGCGCCGAGGCTGGGGCCAGCCGCGGGCGGTGGGCACGCCTCGCTGAAGGGGTCATGGATCGACCCTTGGCCGTCTTCGTCCCCATCCTCCTCGTCCTCCTCGCCCTCGGGGCACCCTTCCTCTCGGTCCGCCTGAACGCCCCGGACGCCTCGATCCTGCCCCCGAGCGTCCCCAGCCGGGCGGCCTTCGACCAGCTCACCGCCGCCTTTGGCGAAGGGGAGTTCGCGCCGATCGTCCTCGCCGTCCGGACGACGGGACCGGTGACGGCGCCCTCGAACATCGCCGCCCTCGTCGACTACAGCCGCCGCCTCGCAGCCGACCCCCGGGTGACCCGGGTCGAGAGCCTCGTCGACATCGATCCGCGCCTGACGACCGCGCAGTACCAGCTCCTCTACGCCGCTCCGGGAGGGCCACCCGATCGGGCCGTCGCCGACACCCTGGCGGCGACGACGAGGGGCGATCTCACCGTCTTCACGATCTACACCCCCTATCCGAGCAACGACCCGGCCGGCCGGGCCCTCGTCCGAGACCTGCGGAACCCGAACGGTCCCCTCGCCCCGCCGCCTGGGATCTCGGTCCTCGTCGGGGGCGGGGCGGCTGACGTCGAGGACGTCGTGGCCGGGATCCTGGCGGAGTTCCCGCGGACGGCGTTCGTCATCGTCGTCGCGACCTACCTCGTCCTCTTCGTCCTCCTTCGATCCGTCGTCCTGCCGGCGAAGGCCCTCGTCATGAACACGATGTCGATCGTCGCCTCCTTCGGGGCCCTCGTCTGGATCTTCCAGGAGGGGAACCTCTCGGCCCTCCTCGGCTTCCGACCCTTGGGCTTCGTCGAGACGACCCTCCCGGTCATCATGTTCTGCGTCCTCTTCGGGTTGTCGATGGACTACGAGGTCTTCCTGCTGTCGCGGATGAAAGAGGTCTGGGACCGGACCGGCGACAACCGGGAGGCGGTCGCTCGCGGGCTGGAGCGGAGTGGTCAGATCGTCACCTCGGCCGCCCTCATCGTCGTCCTTGTCTCCGGATCCTTCACCTTTGCCGACATCGTCCTCATCAAGGCCCTCGGCCTCGGGATCGCCCTCGCCGTGGCCCTCGACGCGACGATCGTCCGGGCCCTCTTCGTGCCGGCCACGATGCGGCTCCTCGGCCACTGGAACTGGTGGCTGCCGGGCTGGCTCGAACGGCTCGTGGCGAGCCGCCTCCCGACCTCCGAGGCGGACCTGGAGGCCAAGCTGCGATGAGGCGCCTCCTTCTGGGTCCGGCGCCGATCGTCGTTGCCCTGGCGGCCACCGTCGTGCTTGGCGCTTGCTCGGGTCCGATCCTCGCCAACCCCCCGGCACCCCGCGCTTCGCCTCCGTCTCCGAGTCCGTCGCTGAGCCGACTCCCCGACCCGCAGCCGATCGTCTTCCCCCGCGACGACGGGCCCCACGACCGGCTGACCGAGTGGTGGTACGTGACCGGCCACCTCGTCGGCCGTGCTGGCGAGCGCTTCGGGTTCGAGTTCGTCGTCTTCCGGGCCGAACGGGGCGATCTGCCGGTGAGCTGGGCCGCCCACCTCGCCCTGACCGATGAGGGAGCGGGGCGGTTCGGCTACGCCCAGCGGAGCGAGCTCGGTCCCCAGGTCGACCGCTCGCCCCGGGTCGGCGGCGTTCCGACGGGCTTCGCCCTCGCCGTCAGCGGCTTCGACCCGCGACGGACAGATGCCTCGCCGCCGGAGCCCTGGGTCATGGCGGGCACCGAGAGCCGGGGGCTCCTCCGGGCGGCGCTCACGGACGCGGAAGCAGCCGCAGCCGGCTTTTCGGGCGGGCTCCGGCTCGACCTCTCGCTGGCGGCGACGAGGCCCCCGGTCCTCCACGATGGCGACGGCTGGGTCGATTTCGGACCGGCCGGCGGGTCGTACTACTACTCGCGAACTCGGCTCGGCGTCCGGGGGACCCTCGAGCTCGGCGGACGCTCGCTCGAGGTGAGCGGCCTCGCCTGGTTCGACCACCAGTGGGGCGACTTCATCGCCATCGGTGGCGGCTGGGACTGGTTCGCCGTCAACCTCGACGACGGGACGGATCTCACCGTCTCCCTCGTTCGGGGCCCCGACGGTGGCCTCGTCCTCGCCTACGGGACCCTCGTCGAGGCCGACGGTGCGGTTCGCCACCTGCCGGCCTCGGCCTTCGCGGTCTCGGTTCTTGGGACCTGGACGAGTCCACGGAGCGGGGCCCGCTACCCGGCCGGCTGGCGGATCGAGCTGCCGGGCGACGCTCTCGTCGTCGAGCTGCGCCCGACGGTCGCCGACCAGGAACTCGACACGCGAGCGACGACGGGGGTCGTCTACTGGGAGGGGTCGCAATTCGTCCGGGCGACGCGGGCGGGGCGACCCCTCGGCGGGTTGGCCTACGTCGAGCTGACGGGCTACGCGGCGGCGAGCGGCTCGGGGGGCGGATCCGACCGCTCGGGGGGTGGGTCCGACGGCTCGGGGGGCGACTGAGCCCTCGCCGCTTCGATCGCGGAGGAAGACGGGGGCCGCTCGGGCCGCGAACGCGGAAGGCCCCCTCAGGCGGTTTGAGACGCCGCGGTCGTCGCCTGCCTCGCCCGGTTGGCGGACGGACGGCCCACCGAGCCGAGCCGCTCCTGGAGCGAGGGCAGGACGGCGGCCACGTCGGCCAGACTCGTTCGCTCGAAGTGACCGAGGAGCGCCTCCTGAGCCTCGAAGAAGACGGTGTGGACGGCGCAGAACCCGTCTCTCCCGCACGGTCCGCCCCGCAGGACGCACGTCTGGCGCCGGCTCTCGCCCTCGACGGCCTCGATGACATCGAGGAGGCTGATGGAGGCAGCGGGTCGGGCGAGCCGGTAGCCGCCGCTCCGGCCGGTCTGGGCCTCGACGAGCCCGGCGTTCGCCAGGTCCCGCATGACCTGGGGAAGGAAGCGGTGCGGGATCGCCATCCGCTCGGCGATCCGGCGAACCGAGAGCCAGCCGTTCCGGCGCTCGCCCTCGGGCTGGGGTTCGGCGAGGGCGAGCATCGCCCGAACGGCGTAGTCGCCCCGACGGGTGAGCTCGAGTCGCATGGCTGCAGTATGCGCCAGACGCTGCCGGTACGGGGTCGGGCGGGACCTTCGGCCAGGTGGCGGCGCAGATCCAGGGTCGTAGAGTCGGGCCGAGCTCGGACGCCGGGCCGACGGCCGCGGCCGCCTCGGCATGGACGCCCCGTCGACGGCGCCGGGTTCGACGTCGGGGCGCGCCATGGCTGGCGGTGCGCCGACGGACCTTCGACCGCCGCAGCCGGAGGGGCGATGCGACTGGCACTGCACATCGGTGGACGGCAGCGGGCGGCCGCGCTCGGGACCGCCGGCGGACGGGCAGGCTCCGTCGACGGCGCCGTCGACGGGACCAGGACGGACGAGGCCCTCGCCATCGGGGAACCCGGGGTCGAGGTCCTCCCGTGCCCCGGCTGCAACCGCCCGCTCCGAACGGGGACCCGGCGCTGCCCAGCCTGCGGGATGCGCTTCCTCGTCGGAGTGCAGCTCAGGCGAGCAGCGGCCCTCCTCGGAATCGGCTTCGGCCTCGGTCTCATGGCCGGCGGGTCGATCGTCACCGCCGGCGTCATCGCCGGCTTGCCCGAGGCCCTGGGCCGAGCGGCGGTCGCTGAGACCGTGCCGCCGTCCGCCGCGACGACGTCGATTCCTCCCGGCGCCTCGGCCGAGACCGTTGCGCCGCCCGAAGCGCCGGTGGTTCCGGCGGTCGCCCGCTCGGCGCTCCTCCAGGCCGCGGCCGTGAACGAGCGCCTCGCCGATGCCCTCGTGCCCCTCGACACCGCCCTGGCGGCGACCCCCTTCGATCCCGTGGACGCAGCAGCGGCGATCCGGACCATCGCCGCCGAAGCAGCGGGCGGTTCGGACCAGCTCGCTCGCCTGGCGACCTGGTCGCGGGCCGCCGCCCTGGCGAGCGACCTCCGCTCCTTCTATGACGAGCTCCGATCGACGGCCCGAGCGGGGCTGGCGAACTCACTGACGAACGCCGCGGCCTACGAGGCGACGGCGGAGGCCCTCCGAGGGACCTTGGCCCGTCTTCCGGAGCTCGAGGCCCGTCTCGAGGTCCTCCTGGCCATCGCCGACTCCCCCTCGCGGGCGCCCTGAAAGCCGGCTGTCCGCGCGAGGGACCCGAGACCTTCGGCGGCGCCCGCCATCGACCGGCGTCGGTCCCTCCAGGCGCGGTGGGCGGCGTGTCCGGGGGCGCTCGTTCCTCCCTTCGGCCCTTCGTCACAGCCGAATCGGGCCATCCGGCCCGGTGCCGTCGGCCTCTCCCCGCGCTAGCAATACATAGTAAGCTGATATTGGTTTAGGAGGCCGAACCGTGCGCGTCCGAACGACAGCCATCCGCACCCTCGCCGCCCTGGCAGCAGTCGTCGTCGCCCTGGCCGGCTGCACGAGCGGCACGACCCCGACCTGGACGTACCCGCCGGGGACGATGGGTCCCGGCATGATGGGCCCCGGCATGATGGGCCCGGGGACGACCGGCGCGAGCCCTACCCCGTCGACGGCCGCGGGCGGCGCCGTCCTCGGTCGCCTCGAGATCGAGACCTTCGACCTCGGCTTCCGCCCGGCGACGCTGACCGTGGCCGCCGCTGGTCGCTACGAGGTCGCCGTCAAGAACACCGGCACGATCGTCCACAACGTCACCTTCCCCGACGGGACGAAGATCGAGGCCCAGCCCGGCCAGACGGCGACCGGCACGGTCGAGGTTCCGGCCGGCGGGATCACCTTCCTGTGCGACATCCCGGGCCACGCCCAGGCCGGCATGACGGGGAAGATCGAGGTCAGCACGAGCGCCGGCTCGGGTGGCTCGACGGGCTCGAGCTCCGGCTCGGGGTCGGGCGACCACGGCGGACCGGCTCCGACGATCGAGATCGCGGCCGATCCGAACGCTCCGCCCTACGTGCTCCGCGATCCGAAGGCGCCCGCCCTCCTGCCCGGCGACGTCCACGACATCGACCTCGTCATCGAGGAGACGACGATGACCGTCGCCCCCGGCTACGTCGTCGGCGTCTGGACCTTCGGCGGGACCGTCCCGGGCCCGACGATCCGGGTCAAGGTTGGCGACACGATCCGCGTCCACCTCAAGAACCCGGCCACGAACAAGCTCCCCCACAGCATCGACTTCCACGCCAGCCAAGTCGCCTGGAACGACGAGATGCGCTCCATCAACCCGGGCGAGGAGCTCCTCTACGAGTGGAAGGCCGAGTACGCGGGCGTCTGGATGTACCACTGCGGCACGGCGCCGACGCTCCATCACATCGCGAACGGCATGTACGGGATGGTCATCGTCGAGCCGCGCGAGGGGCTGCCGAAGGTCGACCACGAGTTCTTCATCGTCCAGAGCGAGTGGTACCTCGGTCCCCAGGGTCAACCGGCGGACTACCTGAAGGCGTCGGCCGCCGCTCCGGCTCCCGACTTCGTCGTCTTCAACGGCGTCGCCAACCAGTACAAGGATCATCCCCTCGAAGTGGCGACCGGAAAGCGCGTTCGGATCTTCGTTCTGAACGCCGGGCCGTCGGTGGACAGCTCCTTCCACATCGTCGGAACGATCTTCGACACCGTCATCAAAGAGGGTGTCGTCCTCGCCCGTGGCAACAAGGGGAACTGGGGCTCCCAGGCCGTCGACCTCGCCCCGGCCCAGGGTGCCATCGTCGAGTTCACGACCGCCGAGGACGGCCTCTACCCGATCGTCACCCACGCCTTCAACTTCGTCGGCCGAGGCGCCCTCGGTCTCATCAAAGCCGGCGACGGGGATCCGAAGAACTAGCTGCCGGCGGTTCGCCGCCCCCGGCTGGGCCCGGCGAGCGATCGCCGGGCCCACCTTTTCGGTCGCCGACCGCCGTCCGCCCTTCGTCAGCGGGCGCGGCCGACGAGGACGAGGGCCCGCACGAGGAGAACCGAGGACCAACCGGCCGAGCCGATGAGACCGCCGAGGCCGACGGCCCGGAGGAACTCCACGACGCCCCCGCTCGTCGTCTCGGCGGCCGTGGCACTCGTCGGCCCGAGGGCGACGATGGTCAGGGCGAGCACCCCTCCCTGGAAGGCGGCGAGACGGAGCGTCGCCGAGCGGCCGAGGAGGCGCCTGGCCGCCGCGTGGAGCTCCGGCCCGCCGGGGCCGACCGAGGGGACGAGGTGGCTCGCTGACCCGAGGAAGGCCGAGGTGAGCCATCCGGCCCCGAAGGGAGCGACGAGCGGGGCCAGATCCCAGGCGGCCGGGGTGGCCCCGAGGAGGAGGGTCCGGATCGCGACGATAGCCGAGCCGATCCCAAACCAGCCGACGGCCCCGAGGAGAGAGCCGACGACGAACCGATGCCAAGCCGCGTCCGTCGTCCACCGCCCCCGGGCCCGCCAGACCCGGATCGCCTCCACGACGAGGAGACTCGCCGAGACGACGAGTCCGACGGCGCCGAGTCGAGCGAGGAGATCGGCGTCGAAGAGAAAGCCGGCCGCTCCCACGGCGGCCCCTGCAGCCAGGCTAGCGACCGCCCCGAAGCCCGTCCGGCGGCCGACGACGCGGGTTCCGAGGACGGTCGGCAAGAGGTGAACGAGGGTCGAGGTGACGACGAGGCCGACGAAGCCGAAAAGGTTGAGCCAGGCGTGGGCGATCCGGATCGTGGGCCAGCCGCCGAGGACGGGCGACGCGCCGAGGAGGAAGAGGACGGCCAGGGAGCCGCCGAGAGCGACGGCTCCGAGACCGCCGAGGCCGGCCGCCGTCACGAACCGAGCGACGCGAGCTCGGTCGCTCGAGCGGCCGGCTGGGACGGAGCGCAGAACCTCGACGAGAGCCGCTGCCGTGGCAAGGACGCCGACCAGGACCGCACCACCGCCGACGACGGCCGCCATCGGGCGCCCGCCCGCGACCCCGGCCGCGACGAGGGCGGCGCCGATGGCCATCGAGGCAACGGCGACGAGCCGGGTCCACGGCGGCGGTGGGGGGACCGCCGAGAGCGATGCGGCGAAGAAGGGGAGGACGGCGGCGATCGCCGTGCCCCCGCCGCCGAGGAAGGCGAGGTGGACCGGGAGCCAGAGACCGCGACGGCCGGCCTCCGGGAGAAGGAACGAGAGACCGGCCACGACGAAAGAGAGGGCGGCGAGACCGATCCCAACGACGGTCAGGCGGCGATCGAGACGTCGGCCCGGGGGCGCCGGGCGCCCGGCGAGGGCCGACGGCGACTCTCCCGACGGCGACTCTCCCGACGGTGGTCGGACCGACGACCCCGCCACCTCCTCAGACCGAGCCGCCTCGCGGTTGGCGAAGCCAGACGACGAGGGCGATGAGGAAGCGAGCGACGAGGGAGGCGCCGTAGGTCGTGCACCAGACACAGACGGCCCGGATGACGAAGACCTGGAGATAGAAGAAATAGATCTCGAAGAGGACGCCGGCGAGGGAGAGCCCGTAGTGGGCGAGGAGGAGACGGTAGCCGTCGGTTCGAAGCCAGGCGAGGGCGAGGGAGAGGAGGACGACCGAGAGGCCGACCCCGAAGACGGCGACCGGGATCCCGGCGATCCGGCTGTAGGGACTCAAGGCGACCGTCTCGCAGCCGGCGAGGGGACCGCAGACCGGTACACCTCCGCCGAGCTCGACGACCGACAGGTAGCTGGCGATGGCGAGCCCGATCGTGTCGAGGACGACCAGGATCCAGCCTGGGTGGACGCCGAGGAGACGGCGAGCCGGAACGCGGGCCCCGATGAGGACGTTCACGATCACGGCGAAACGGACGGCGATGGGGGCGGCGTGGTGGGCGGGAGGAGGCCCCGGATGATCGTCGCCAGCTGTTCGTACGGGAGGGCACCGACGGAGGGCGTCCCGTTCACGACGATCGTCGGAGTCGAGCTGATCCCAGCCGCCGCTCCAGCTTGCGTCTCGGCCCGAGCCGCGGCCTGTTCCGTTCCGGCGTCCATGCAGCTTGACCAGGCAGCGACGTCAAGGCCGATCCGCTCGGCGATGGCGGCGAGGCGATCCCGGGTGAAGGCGCCCGCATTCTCACCGCGCTGGTTCGCGTAGAGCCAGCCCTCGAAGTCCCAGAAGCGCCCCTGGCGGCCGGCACACCGGGCTGCCGCCGCCGCCTCGACGGATTCGTCGTACGAACGACCCCCGCCGAGGAAGGCGAAGTCGTGGTGGACGAGCTTCACCTGGCCGGAGGCGACGAAGGTCCGGATGAGCTGCGGCTCGGTTTCGCGGGCGAAGTGGCCACAGGCCGGGCACTGGAAGTCGGCCCACACCTCGACGGTCACCGGCGCGGTGGCCTGCCCGAGGGTCGCCCCGTCGGCTGGGATCCCCGCGGGGAGCGGGTTCGCCGGCGGAGCGAGGTCGTCGTTGCCGCTCGGCGACCCGGTTGTGAGGACGGCGAAGACGATGACGGCGAGACCGACGACGAGGGCTCCGAGGGTAGCGAGCACCGCCGGAGACTGCCAGGGAGACCGCGACGGCGGTGGCCGACGAGCCGCACGCCGCTCGAGCCGCTCGGCCGCCCGCCGCTCGCGGCGGGTCCGACTGACCGGACCGCGGTCCGGCCGTGGAGTGGTCACTGGTTCCTCCTTTCCGGGCTCCCGTGATGGTAGCGGCCGAGGCAGCCCGTCGCCCGACCGGAGGTCACGAGCCAGCGGTGCCCTTCGTCCTCAAGCCCGGCGTCGACGCCTGCGCCGAGACGGCGTGACCGCACCCCGCACCGCGGGCGCTCCTTGCCGCCGACGTCGCCGCCGCGAGGCGCAGACGACCAAAGCGAGACTGAGTATCGACTAACGGCGGCGGTGCTATCCTGGACCACATGGATTCCGGGCCGATCCTCGATGCGATCTCGACCGCGGGCCTCCGGATGACCGGCCCGCGGCGGACCGTCGCTGCCCTCGTCGCCGCCCAGGACGGCCACTTCACCGCCGCCGATCTCGTCGCCGACGCCGCAGCTCGCCGCCTCCGGGTCGGGCGGGCGACGATCTTCCGGACCCTCGACGCCCTCGTCGCCATCGGGGCCGTCGAACGGGTCGACCTCCCGAGCGGCGAGCACGCCTATGTCGTCTGTCGGCCGGACGATCACCATCATCACGTCATCTGTGCCTCGTGCGGCCGGACCCGCGAGATCGTCGACGGTCGGATGGCCGAGGTCCTCGCCGACGTCGAGCGGGTCACCGGCTACCGGATCGATGCCCACCGGATCGAGTTCTACGGCACCTGCCCCGTCTGCCGGCGGCGGGGTCGCCGCGGCACCCGCCCGGCCTCGGTCGGCAGCAGGAGCGTCGGTGGCCAGCGTTCCGCCAGGGACGGCTGACGATGCATCCACGCCATCCCGCCGCCCGGCCGGCGAGCCTCCCCGTCCACGAGCATGTCGACCCGGCCCACGCCCGCGCCCACGCCGACGTCTGGCTCTCCGACGTGACGGCCGGCTACCGGGACCGGCCGGCCCTCGAGCACCTCGACCTCGCCGTCGAGCCGGGCACCCTCCTCGCCGTCGTTGGACCGAACGGAGCCGGGAAGAGCACGCTCCTGAAGCTCCTCGCCGGCCTCCTCGAGCCGTGGAGCGGCCGGATCGAGGTCCTCGGCGCCCCACCCGGCCGCGAAGCCCGTCGGATCGCCTACGTGCCCCAGGCCGAGCTCGTCGACTGGCAGTTCCCGGTCACCGTCGGCGACGTCGTCATGATGGGCCGCTACCCTCGACTTGGCTTCGGGCGCCGACCCGGGCCGGCCGACCGCCGGGCTGTCGTTACCGCCCTCGAGCTCGTCGGCATGGCCGGCCGGATCGACGTCCAGATCGGCCAGCTCTCGGGAGGCCAGCGGCGGCGGGTCTTCCTCGCCCGGGCCCTCGCCGCCGAGCCGGACCTCTTCCTCCTCGACGAGCCGGTGACCGGCATCGACGCGACGACCCAAGAGGAACTCATGGACATCCTCGAGGCCGAGGCCCGGCGGGGGAAGACGGTCATCGCCACGACCCACGACCTGGCCTGCGCCGCCGGTCGCTTCCAGCGGGTGCTCGCCATCAACCGGACGATCATCGCCCACGGTCCGGCATCCCTCATCCTCGATCCCGCGGTCCTGGCCCGGACCTACGGCGGCCATCTCCTCGTCCTCGAAGGCCGGGCGGCCGTCCTCGACGACGCCCATCACCACGATGAAGCCGCCCCTGGCGAAGCCCACTTCCACGAGGGGGTCGGCGGTCGGAGCGGGCGATGATGGAGGCCCTCCTCGATCCCCTTCGCTACGACTTCTTCGTCCGGGCGCTCCTCGCCTCGACCCTCGTCGGCCTCGTCTGTGCCGTCGTCGGGACGTACGTCGTCCTCCGCGGAATCGCCTTCATCGGCGACGCCATCGCCCACGCCGGCTTTCCGGGCGTCGTCGCCGCCTACATCCTGAAGGGTCCGTACCTCGTCGGGGCCGGCGTCGCCGCCGTGGTGACGGCCCTCGCCATCGGGGCCGTGAGCCGGCGGGCGCGGATCCGCCAGGACACCGCCATCGGCGTCCTCTTCGCCGGGACCTTCGCTCTCGGGGTGTTCCTCTTCAGCAGCCTCCGGGGCTACGTCGCCGACCTCTTCGGCTTCCTCTTCGGCAACGTCCTCGCCATCGGCCCGGGCGAGCTCGCCAATCTCGTGGTCCTGGCTGCCATCGTCCTCGGCACCGTCGCCGTCCTCTGGAAGGAGCTCCTCTACGCGACCTTCGACCCGCTCGGGGCGGCAGCCTCGGGGATCCCGGTCGGGAAGCTCGAGTACGTCTTCCTCGCCCTTGTCGCCCTCGCCATCGTCGTCAGCCTCCAGGCGGTCGGGATCATCCTCGTCGTCGCCATGCTCGTCACTCCTGCCGCAGCGGCGCAACTCCTGACGGTCCGCTTCACCCGGCTCATGGTCGTGGCGGCCGGCATTGGGATCGGCTCGGCCGTCGCCGGGCTCTACCTGTCCTACTGGCTCGACGTGGCGAGCGGAGCGACGATCGTCCTCGTCGAGACGGCCGCCTTCCTCGTCATCCTCGGCCTCGGACCTCGGACGGGATTGGCCGGCCGCCTCGGCCGGAGCGGGCGGCCCAAACCTGGCGCAGCACGCATTCCCCTCACCGGCCCGGACGAGGGAGGCCCCATCGCGGCCGGGAGCTGACGCCCGCCGTGTCCCCTCGTCCTCGCCGGATCCTTGTCGCTCTCGGGATCGCGGTGGCGAGCGTGGCCGCCGTCAGCCCCATCGTCGGCCTCCTCGAGCAGATCACTGACATCGCCAACGCCTCGTCCGTCTACCTCGTCGCCGTCGTCGCCAGCGCCGTGGTGGCAGGTCCGGCAGCAGGGATCGCCAGTGCCGTCGCCGCTGTCGCCGCCTACAACCTCCTCTTCACCGAGCCCCGCTTCACCCTCCTCGTCCACGAGACCGCCGACTGGCTGACCCTCCTGCTCCTCCTTGGGGTCGGGACCGTCGTCGGTGAGCTCGCCGGCGCCCAGCGCAGCCGGGCCGAAGCGGCCGCCCGGCGGGAGCGTGAAGCTCGGACCCTCGCCGCCGCCTCCCGGGCCCTCGTGGTGACCGAATCGCTGCCGGAGACCCTCGCCGCCCTCACCGCCCTCCTCCGCGACGAGCTCGATCTCGCCCGGGTCTGGGTCGGTCTCGTCGGAGCGAGCGGAATCGAGGAGATCGTCGCCGACACCGGCCCGGGCACGGGTCAAGTGGTCGCCGATTACCTCGTCCTCCAACGGACGTCGGGAGCCGAGCGCTGGACCCAGGTTCGGCGACCCGAGCAGCATCTTCGAGGACGCGACGGCGGCGCCGGACCGGTCTACCGCGTCCCGATCGAGTCGGCGGGACGGGTCCTCGGGGGCCTCTGGATAGCGCGGCGACCGGGTCGGGGGCGCTTCGGGACCGAAGAGACGCGGCTCCTCGCCAGCGTCGCTGACGGCATCGCCTCGGCCGTCGAGCGCGACCGACTCGTCCGCGAGTCGATGGACGCCGAGATCGCCCGCCGGAGCGACGCCGTAAAGACCGCCCTCCTCGATGCCGTCTCTCACGACCTCCGAACGCCCCTGACGGCGATCCGGATGGCGGCAGCCCGGTTGGCCGAGGCCCCGGAGCTCGATGCGGCCGAGAGGAGTGCGGCGGCCGCCGAGATCGAGACCCTCGTCGAGCGGCTCGATCGACTCGTCTCGAACCTCCTCGATCTGAGTCGAATCGAGTCCGGAACGATTCGGCCTCGGCTCGCGCCGCGGGTCCTCGCCGACGTCGTCGTCGACAGCCTGACCCGAAACGGAGCCCGCTTCGCCGGATCGCCAATCGCCGTCGACATCCCCGAAGCGCTGCCGCCCGTGGCCGTCGATGACGTCCTCTTCGAGCAGGCCCTGGCGAACGTCCTCGAGAACGCCGTCCGTCACGCCCCCGGTGCGAGCATCCGGATCTCGGGTCGAGTCGTCGACGGTGCCGTGCGGCTCTCGGTCGAGGACGCCGGGCCCGGGGTCAGCGACGCCGAACTGCCCCGCCTCTTCGAGCGGTTCTACCGCCCCGCCCGGCCCGGGAGCCGCGGGCGCCGGGCGGGCTCCGGCCTTGGTCTGGCCGTCGTCAAGGGGTTCGTCGAGGCCATGGGCGGGCGGGTGGCGGCCCGTCGGAGTCGCCTCGGGGGCCTCGCCGTGGACATCGATCTCCCCGCCGCCGACCCTGGCCAGCCATGAGCGGTAGCCAGCCGCCTCGAGGCGGGGCCCGGATCCTCGTCGTCGAGGACGACCCAGCGACCCGGCATCAGGTGGCCGGGTACCTCCGTGCCCACGGCTACCGGGTCGTCGAGGCCGCCGATGCCGCGACGGCCGCGGCCGCCTGGCTCGCCGGTCGACCGGACCTCATCGTCCTCGATCTCGGGCTCCCCGACCGCGACGGTCAGACCCTCATCGTCCGCTGGCGGCGGGAGGCGACGACGCCGATCCTCGTCGTCTCGGCGAGAGACCGGGAGGCGGAGAAGGTGACCGCCCTCGAGCGAGGAGCGGACGACTATGTCACGAAACCCTTCAGTCCGGCCGAACTGCTGGCCCGGGTCCGGGCCCTCCTCCGCCGGGCAGCCGGGCCGGCCGCCAACGCCGACGGGGTCGTTCGCCTCGGCGCGCTCGAGCTCGACCCGGTCGAACGCTCCGTCCGCGTTGGCGGACGTGAGGTGAACCTCACGCCGCGCGAGTACGAAGTCCTCAAGGTCCTCCTCGCCCACGCCGGCCGCGTCGTCACCCACGCCCGTCTCCTCCGAGCCGTCTGGGGCACGGCGTACGCCGAGGAGGCGCACTACGTCCACGTCTACGTGAGCCAGATCCGCCGCAAGCTCGCCGCCGTCGACCCCGATGGTTCGCTCCGCGATCTCATCGTCGCCGAACCGGGTGTCGGCTACCGGATCAAGGGGCGCTGACCGTTGACGGAGTCCCCAATGGGGGTCGAGAGGTTCGGTCTTCGGGCGCGGTTCGAAGCCCTCCCTCGGACGGCCCTCCGATCTCGATCTTTGAGCCGTTTTTGAGCGATCCGGGCCGACTTGAGCGCGGCCACGCTCGGTCCATCGCCGATGATGGTGACGTGCACGACACGAGCCACGAGACCAGCGAAGACCGAACCGAGCCGCCTGCACGGGTCGGGCGCCTCGATCGGGAGACAACGGAGATCGAGGCGGCCGTCATGCTCGTCGCCTCTGGACGAGCGGTGAGCGTCACCGTCACCGACCTCCCGGAGGCCGCCGTCCTCGTCGACCGCCTCGAGACCTGGGCTCGAGAGCTCGGCGTGGAGCTCGTCCGCCTCGCCGTCGCCGAAGGTCCGGAGGCCATCCTCGTTCGGCGCCGTCGATGATCGGCGGACGGATTCCTCTCTCCGGGCGGAAGCCGGGCAACCGGCGCGTCCGCGTCGAACGGCCCCACGCCGCCTACTTCCGCTACGCCGGACCCGGCCAGCTCGTCGCCAAGCCGAGCGCCTCTGCACCCCGGACGAGCCGGGAGCGGATTCTCGCAACCCTGCGGCGGATCGTCATCGGCCGACCCCTCTCGATCCACGAAGAGATGACCGAGCGGCTGTCGAAGGTGAAGGCCCTCGCCATCTTCAGCTCCGACGCCATCAGCTCGTCGGCCTACGCGACCGAAGAGATTCTCCGGGTCCTCGTCCTGGGCGGCGTGGCTGCCCTCAGCCTCGCCCTCCCGGTCGCCGTCGCCGTCGTCCTCCTCCTGGCGGTCGTCGCCACGAGCTATCGCCAGATCGGCTACGCCTACCCGACCGGTGGGGGCGCCTATGCCGTCGCCCGAGCGAACCTGCCGATCCTCGCCGCCCTCGTCGCCGCCGCCTCGCTCCTCGTCGACTACGTCATGACCGTCGCCGTGTCGACGGCTTCGGCGGTCGAGCAGGTCGTCTCTGCCCTGCCCGACCTCGCCGACCTCCAGGTCCCGATCGGGGTGGCGGCGGTCATCCTCATCGCCCTCGGGAACCTGCGTGGGCTCCGGGAGTCGGGCAACATCTTCGCTGTCCCGACCTACCTCTTCGTCGTCGGCGCCCTCGGGGTCATCGCTGTCGGCGGGCTGCGGTTCATCCTGGGTGGTGCCGCCGCCGGTCCGCCGCCGGAGGTGCCGGATCCGGTTCAGCCGATCGGTCTCCTCCTCGTCGTCCGCGCCTTCGCCGCCGGCAGCGTCGCTCTGACCGGAACGGAGGCCATCGCGAACGGGGTCCCCGCCTTCAAACCGCCGGAGGCCCAGAACGCGGCCCGAACCCTGACGGCGATGGCCATCCTCCTGGGGACGATCTTCCTCGGGATCACCGTCCTCGCCGTGGCCGAGGGGATCCTGCCGATCGACCATCCGGCACCGCGGACCGTCGTGAGCCAGGTCGCCGCAGCGGCCTTCGGCGACGGCTCCCCGCTCTACTTCGCCTTTCAGGGAGCGACGGCCCTCATCCTGTTCCTGGCGGCGAATACGTCCTACAACGCCTTCCCACGCCTCGCCGCCGTCCTCGCCCGAGACGGCTACATGCCCCGCCAGTTCGCCTTCCGGGGCGACCGGCTCGCCTTCACGACAGGGATCGTCCTCCTGAGTGCCGTCGCTGCCGGCCTCCTCATCCTCTTCCACGGCAGCACCCACGCCCTCATCCCTCTCTATTCGGTCGGCGTCTTCGTCTCCTTCACCATCAGCCAGGTCGGCATGGTCGAGCACTGGCGGACGACGGGCGGGCCCGGCTGGCGTCGCAAGCTGGCCACGAATGGGATCGGGGCAGCGACGACCGGGCTCGTCGCGGTGGTCGTCCTCCTGGCGAAGGCACCGACGTCGCTCCTTGTCGCCGTCGTCATCCCGGCCCTCGTCGGGCTCATGCTCCTCATTCGGCACCAGTACGACGATCTCGCTGCGCGGCTCTCCGTCCCGCCCGACCGACCCTTCCCGAAGCCCCACCGCGAGGAGCGGGCGATCGTCCCCATCTGGGGCATCGATCGCTCCGTCGTCCAGGCGGTGAACGTCGCTCGGTCGATCACGGACAACGTCCGGGCCGTCCTCGTCTCCGACGACCCGGACGAGGCCGGTGCCCTCCGCGAGCGCTGGCTCCGCCAGGCCCCCGACGTCCCACTCGTCGTCGTCGAGAGCCCGTACCGGGCCCTCGTCGGGCCGCTCCTCGCCTACCTCGACGTCCTCGATGCCGCCTGGCCGCCGGACAAGGAGGCACCGATCACCTTCGTCGTCGTCCCGGAGTACGTTGCGACCTCCTGGTGGGATCGGCTCCTCCACAACCAGCCCGCTCGGCGGCTCCGAGCGGCCCTGCTCGGCCGACGCCACACGGTCGTCGTCGACGTTCCGTACCGACGCGACGACGGGCGCTGACGGGGGCACCTGTCGTCCTCACCGCTCGTGCGGGTGGTGCGGCAGCGACGAGGCTCGTTCGTCCGTGGCGTTCGCCCTCCCCTCGACCGGCGGCGGGGGTGCCTGTCCCTCGCCCCACCTAGAGCGGCCCCCGGCCGGCGCGCCCGTCCGGCGTTCCGTGCGGCCAGTGTCCCTAGTGTGGCCTGCGTCCCTTGTGCCGCCTGTGTCTTATGAGACTCAGTATCGGTACCTCCGCAATTGTGCTACGATCCGTCTGGCACCGGCGGGTGGGCGACGTCCCCTGGAGGACGCTCGGTTTCAGGATGGGACGGAAAACGAGGTCGCCTGATGAGATGGAGTTTCAACGCGACACGAGGCAGGAGCCGGAGCGAGAGGGCCGGCGCGGGCGAGGGATTCACCCGAACGGACGAGGATCGAGCAAACCGCGGGCCAGCGCGGGCGAGCTTCGGGATCCAGAGTGGCTTCCTCCTCGGTTCGGTCGCGCTCGCCGTCGCCCTCGTCGCTGCCGGCTGCGGTGCGAGCCCCGGCACCGGCGACGCTCCAGGGTCCTCCGGGCGGCTCCAGGTCGTGGCGACGACGACGGTCCTCGCCGACTTCGTTGCCCAGATCGGCGGCGATCGGGTCTCGGTGGCCGCCCTTGTCCCGAAGGGCGGCGAGGTTCACACCTTCGACCCAACCCCGAGCGACGCGCGGCGGCTCGCCGAGGCCGACCTCATCGTTGCCAACGGACTCGGGCTCGACGACTGGCTGACCGGGCTGGCGGCCGACGCGGGGGCGACGGCACCGATCATCAAGCTCGGCGAGAACCTCCCGGGGGTGACGTACCTCGCCGCCGACGGCCACGCGGGCGAGGACGGCCGTGCGGAGACGGCCGGAGTTCCGAATCCCCATCTTTGGCTCGACGTCGCCAACGCTCGTCTCTACGCGGCCCGGATCGCCGAGGAGCTCGAGCGGCTCGACCCCTCGGGGGCAGCGGCCTACCGGGCTGCGGCGTCGGCCTACGATGCCCGGCTGGCCGAGCTCGACGCCTGGATTCGAGCCCGGATCGGCGCCCTGCCGGCCTCTCATCGACGCGTCGTCAGCTCCCACGAGGCCTTCCCCTACTACGCCCGGGCCTACGGCCTCGAGATCGTCGACGTCATCGTCCCCTCGCCGGGGCAGGAACCGAGCGCCGCCCAGATCGCCCGCCTCATCGAGGCGGTCCGAGCGGCCGGGGTGCGTGCCATCCTCGCCGAGGCGCAATTCAACCCGGCCCTCGCCGAGCGGATCGCGGCCGAGACGGGCGTTCCGGTCGTGACGAACCTCTACTCGGACTCCGTCGGTGACCCACCGGCCGACACGTACGAGGGTCTCATGCGCTGGAACACGGAGCGGATCGTCGCGGCGCTCGGCTGAGCCCGGGGAACGGCGTCCCGGCTCGGTGAGAACGGCGAGGTCGGGTCGGACGCCAGGCGCGCCGCTCGGCCCGGTGCGGGGCCGGGTTCGATCGCAGCCCGCGCCGCTCGGTTCGGTGCCGGCTCGCGCGCGGCGTGACGGCCTCAGCGAACAGAACGGGCCTGCCCGGCCGGCCGGAGCGCGTGGTGACGGTGTGGCCGAACGGAACGCGCGTCAGACGGCCGAACTCGGGCCACGCTGACGCTCACAGCGAACAGAACGCGCAGGACGAACTCCGACGAGTGCGTCATGTTCGCCCAGGGTGGCAGCGCGGGCCGCTGTCGGTGCCGGCGGGACGTGTTGTTCGGCCAGGGTGGCAGCGCGAGCCGCTGTCGGTGCCGGCGGGACGTGTTGTTCGGCCAGGGTGGCAGCGCGGGCCGCCGTCGGTGTCGGCGGGTCGTGTTGTTCGGCCAGGGTGACAGGGTGAGCGCCGGACCCACCGACGTGAGCCAGCCGGAGGCGGTCCTACTCCTCCCCGGCTGGGTCGGTAGGCGGAGCGGCTGGGTCGGTAGGCGGAGCGGAAGGCGCGGCAGGCGCGGCGCGCGGCTCGGCTACCTCGAGCGCCGCCTCGAGCTCGGCCCGAGTCGGCATTCCTTCCCGGGCCCCCGGACGCGTCGTCGCGAGGGCCCCGGCGACGATCGCCCACCGACAGGCTTCCTCGAGGGACCGCCCCTCGGCCAGGGCCGCGGCGATCGCCCCGTTGAAGGCATCGCCCGCCCCCGTCGAGTCGACCGAGCGGACCCGGTGGGCCGGAAAGCGCCGACTCGCCACGCCGCCATCCTGGTCCCTGGCGATGAGCAGCGCGCCCTCGGCCCCGAGGGTGACGACGACGGCACGGCGTACCCCCGCTCCGTCCCACCCAGCGGCGAGGAGGCGACGAGCGCCGGCTTCGATGTCGGCTTCGATATCGGCTTCGATGTCGGCTTCGATCGACGAGGTCACCGGGGCGCCGACCGAGGCGCCCTTCGCTTCGTCACCGACGGCGGCGAGGAGCATGACGAGCTCCGTCCGGTTCGGCGTGACGATGTCGGCGAGGCCGAGGGTGGAGCGATCGAGCCCCGCGGCCGGAGCCGGGTTGAAGACCGTCGTGGCGCCCGCCGCCCGGCCGTACCGAAGGGCGGCCCGAACCGTCTCGGTCGGGATCTCGTGGCAGACGAGGACGACGTCATCGGCGAGCGGGCCGAGCCGACCGAGCGCCTCGGTGACCATCGCCGGTTCGAGGGCTGCGTTCGCCCCCGAGGCGACGGCGATGAGGTTCTCGCCACGAGCGTCGACCATGATGAGGGCGACTCCGGTCGCCGCCCCGGGGATCGAGAGGAGCCGGGAGACGTCGATCCGCTCCGCGGCCAGAGCAGCCCGGGCGTCCTCGCCGAAGTCGTCCTCACCGACGGCACCGACGAAGAGCGTCGTCCGGCCGAGGCGTGCCGCCGCGACGGCCTGGTTGCCGCCCTTGCCGCCGTGGTGGCGCTCGAAGACCCCGCCCGTCACCGTCTCACCGGGCGCCGGGAGCCGCTCGGCCCGGACGGTGAGATCGACGTTCACCGACCCGACGACGATGACGCGTCCGCTCATGCTCGGCCTGCCACAGGAGCGCTGTCGGCCACCGGCGGGGGTCGGTGCCGGACCGATGGGTAGGAGGTGATGGACGACCCGCAAAGAGGCACGGCGCGCCCCGGACCCAGCAGCCCGTCGGCGCGTCCCGGACCCAGCACCGGGTCAGGAGGCAGTGATGAACTCGCCCCCATCGACCCCGATGATCTCGCCATTGATGAAGTCCGTTCCGTCGCCCGCCAGGGCGACGATGGCCGCCGCGACGTCGGCCGTCGTCGTCAGCCGCCCCGTCGGGTTGCGGCGCTGGGCGGCGGCGATGATCTCCTCGTGCTCGGGGATCTTGAGCAAGGCGGGCGTGATCGTCACCCCAGCCCGGATCGCGTTCACGGTGATCCCGCTCCCCCGCCGGGCGAGCTCCATGGCGAGCTGGCGGACGTGGGACTCGAGGGCCGCCTTCGCCGCACTCACGACGCCGTAGGTCGGCGTGACCCGAACCGAACCTTCGGAGGTCATGGCGAAGACCCGCGATCCTGCCTGGAGGAGCCCCGCGTGATAGCAGTCGCGGACCCAGTAGACGAGGCTGTTCGCCATGACGTCGAGGGTCATCTCGAACTGCTTCCGGCTCGCCTCCTTCGACCGGTCGTCGGCGATGAAGGGGGCGAGGGAGCCGAAGGCGAGGGAGTGCATGAGGACCCGGACGTACGGCTCGGCGCCCGCCGCCCGGCGCTCTTCGAAGCGGGCTCGAAGGGCCTCGATGGCGGCCGCCCGCTTCTCGTCGTCGGCGGCGTTCATGTTCAGGTAGAGCGCCTCGGAGCCGGCTGCCGCGATCTTCGCTTTGATCTCCTCGACGTGGGCGAGCCCGGCTCGAAAGTCGAGGTGGATCCCGCAGATCCGGTAGCCGGCTCGGGCGAGGGCGATCGCCGTCGCCTCGCCCATGCCCGAGGAGGCCCCGAGGATGAGGGCCCACCGCTCTCGGTTGTCGGCCATCGTCGCTCCTTCGCTGGGGTCGGGAATGATCGGGTCCGTCGCCGGGGCAGCCGCCGCGGCGGGGCGCCCGGCTGCGGCGAGTCTACCAGCGGTCGAACGGGGCGACCGGGCGACTGGTTCAGCCCGCACTGCCTCAAGGCCGGGCTATGGGGTCTACCAGCGGTCGGACGGGCGACCGGGCGACGGCTGGAGGACGTCCGGCAGCGGATCGACCAGTCGGCCGACCGCCGCCGGCGATCAGCGCGCAATGGACGGTGCAAGGGCTACGGGGCCAGTAGACCTTGGAAATCTCTTATCGCGCCATTTGCCCTAGATGCGCTGCTCCAGTATACCTTGATAGCGTCCCTCGGCCGCGTACAGTATGGGGCACAACGTCCATATCGGGCACGCCCCGGGGGACGATCCTGGCGCGATGAGGAGGCGGCATGTCGAAGAAAAACCTGCGGTTATCGTCCTCGCAAGGTAAGCCCTCGCGATTGTCGGGGCGATCGTGCTCACCGTGGCACCATCAAGGACCCAGGCATCCGAGCCTGAGCCCGACGGCACGATTGTAGCTGGACTTCGGCGTTTGACGGCCGAGAAGGTTCGTGCTGCCGATGTGACAGAGCAGGACGACGGAGCGATGCTGCTGGCACGCCTCGCGCTGGCGCCGGACACAGCGTGGGTGACTCGACGCCCGACGCGCGTCTTTCGTTTCGGCGACCAGCTCATAGCGGTCGGCGCGGCGACGCCACTGACTGTGTACACCGGACTCAACACCAGGGGTGAGATCACGTACAACGTGTATCCGGTTGCCCAGCCCGTGGCAAGCGCCGTCCAGGCGGGGTTCGCTGGTCCACCGGACGGTAGCTCGGCATGGGTGTACAACAACAGCGATTTCTTCTCCAATACCTACAACAACTGGCAGCGGAACGTAGCTTGGACCATCATGGCGGCCTGGAACTACAGGCTCTGCTCGAGCTGCACCCCGTACCAATATTTCCGCATCTACGGCCAGATCCAGGGTGGAACGATCCCCGGACAGAACTCAACTTGGCGCCGGCTGTGGCTGGAATTCGCTGCCAGCGATACGTGGGGTGGAAGCCCGACGAACTTCGAGATCGGCGAACCAGCAGAGACTGTCAATGGCCCCAGCAGCACCACAATCACCGTCGGGTTCGGGACCAATCTCAATGTAACTCTTGGGGCCGCGCCGCTGATGGCTCAGGGCGGTACCGATTTATCCTTCCGCGGTACGATGTCGATTCCGGATGAGTACTGGTATCCGGTTCTTCGTTCCCACTTCGGATCCGGCGGCGTCGGTTATTGCCGTCGCGCAGACTGGAATGGCACGAGAAAGCTATCCACTCGACAAGCCCTTCGCCAGAATGTCAACGCCCAGCTCGGCTACTGGACCATCCTTTACGGAATGCAGCAGAGCTACAACGGATGCCCAAACTGACCTCGTTGAGGCCTCCTCAGGTCGGCGTTCAGGCCATTGCTTTCACCGTTATCGTCGCCCTGGCGGCGTGTGCATCCCCAGAGCCGACGCCAAAAGGCTTGCTGCCCTGCGACCCCAGGTTTCCGGTTGACCAGAGCCAGGCCGATGCCGAAAACCCTAGCCGCGGGACATGGAGCCATGTCTTCTGCATCCAGCTGACTCTTGAGCGGACTGCAGGCTGGCAACAGACGGTCCAGGCGATCATCCTTTCGAACCGGGCGGCTGATCCCTTCTCCGGTCGCGAGGCGATCGTCTACCACCCTGGAGGCCCCGGGTTCTCAGTGGTCGAGCGGACGATCGAAGCACCCCCGGCCCTGGACCCCGACAAGTACGCTGTCATCGTCTGGGATGGGAACACCGCGGGGGATACACCAGGTCCGTGTGGGCCAGCGTCGATCACGTTTCTGACCGAGCGAACACCCGAGAACTACGCCGATCTCGCCAGCCAGGTAGGCGCCCAATGCCAGCTTGGAGCCGGGTCGCCCGCCGACGTGGGAGCCTGGGCGGCAGCCGAGGAACTCGAGGCGGTGCGGGACAGCCTTGGGGTCGATCGCTTCACCCTCCTCACCCAGTCTTACGGGACAGCGATCGCGGAGGCGTACCTGGCGCTTCATCCCGAACACGTGGAACGGGCGGTCCTCGATGCCCCGATTGGGTTGGACATCTCATGGAGCGACCGTCTCGGTACGATGCGGTCGACCCTGCAGAGAGCCGCCAACGACTTGGCTCGATCGTGTCGCGGCGAACGATGTCGGCCCATCATCAACGCCACCCCAGCCGACGCCACGTACCGGACGATCCGCCAGGCGATCCTCGCCGCTCATCCCCGGGTCGGCAGTAGCTCGCTCGAGTTGACGCCGGTCATGCTCGACGAAGCGACGCTGCTCACCCTGCACACCGGCCGCCCTTTCTGGGACGGCTACGGCAAGGCGATCGAGGATGCCCTCGGCGGCGACGCAACGACGTTATGGCGAATCGGCGAGCGCTCGTATCTCGATCTCGATCGGACAGCGTACTACCGATCGATCTGCGCCGATCTGCAGCGACCCGATACCGCAGCTGGGTACCTGATCGGCGACGACCCGCTCCTCTTCGCGTTTGCGTCTGAATTCGCACCGTGCGTGGCGTTCCCGCATGGCCAGCCGCGCGCGCTGCCATCGCCCGCCGGAGTAGTGCCCGATGTCCTGATCGTAGCCTCGACGGAAGACCCGTTCTCTCCCGCAACCATGATTGGCCAATCGTCCACACTGGCCGCGCTGGGCTCCACATGCGTTACGCATGTCGTTGGGCACACCAGCTATTCGGACGCTGCGGTCCGCGAATTGGTCGATCGCTTCATCGCAGGTGAGTCGTCCGAAGCGATCAGCAAGGACTGTGCCGCCAGCCTCTAGACCTTGGGGCGCGTCCGTCCCGCTCCCGAAGTGCGATCGGACAGCTCCCCACGACGACCCTGACGTCGTGGTCTTGGAGTCGACAGCGCGATGGTCGCCTCGAACGGCGGTCAGACGACGCCCTCGGCTCGCAGGGCGGCGACCTCGGCCACCGAGTAGCCGAGCTCGGCGAGGATCGCCTCCCCATCTTCCCCGAGGAGCGGCGGCGGGCGGCGGATCGACGCCGGCGTCCGGGACAGCTCGAAGGGCGGCGCGACCTGGTCGACCCGCCCGAGACGCGGATGCTCGACACGGACCCGGAGTCCGAGCGCCCGGGCCTGGGGCGACTCGAAGGCCGCCAGGACGTCGTTGATCGGCCCCGCCGGCACCTCCGCCGCGTCGAAGCGGGCGAGCCAGTCGGCGGTCGAGGCGCGGGCCAGTCGCTCGGCCAGGATCGGTCGGAGGAGGGCCCGGTTCCGGACCCGGTCGCCGTTCGTTCGGAAGCGCGGGTCCTCGACGAGGTCGGGACGTTCGATCGCCTCGCAGAAGCGCCGCCACTGCCGTTCCGACCCGACAGCGAGGGCGATCTCGCCATCGGCCGTCGGGAAGGTCTCGTAGGGGACGATGTTCGGGTGGGCGTTGCCACGCCGGACGGGCGAGCGGCCGGTGACGAAGGCGTTCTGGGCCTGGTTCACGAGGAGGGCGAGGGTCGAGGCGAAGAGGGAGACGTCGATCCGCTGGCCGAGGCCCCTCGTCGGTGCCGGACCCCTCGTCGGCGCCGGACCCCAGGTCGGCGCCGGACCCCCGGTCGGCGCCGGACCCGCCGTCCGGTCGCGGCCGACGAGGGCAGCGAGGACGGCAACCGCCCCCGTGAGTCCCGTCACGACGTCGGAGACGGCGACACCGACCTTCGTCGGTCGACCGCCCTCGGCGTCCGGGAAGCCGGTGATCGACATGAGACCGGCCATCGCCTGGACGACGAAGTCGTAGCCGGGCCGGTCGGCCTCGGGACCGCTCGGTCCGAAGCCGGAGATGGCAAGGTGGACGAGACGCGGGTTGATCGCCTCGAGGGTCGCTTCGTCGAAGCCGAGCCGGGCGAGGCCGCCGGGCCGGAAGTTCTCGACGAGGACGTCGGCACGGACGAGGAGGCGGCGGAGGACCTCCGCTCCAGCGGGGCGCTTGAGGTCGAGCCGGATCGAGCGCTTGTTCCGGTTGACGGCGAGGTAATAGGCCGCGGTCCGCGTCCCCGCCGCCTCGTCCCCGACCCACGGCGGGCCCCAGCCCCTCGTACCGTCGCCCTCGGGCGGCTCGACCTTGATCACCTCGGCCCCGAGGTCGCCGAGGAGCATCGTGCAGAAGGGCCCGGCGAGGACGGTCGAGCAATCGACGACGAGGATCCCGGCGAGGGGACCCGGGGCTGGCTCTGGCGGCGCGGGCGGCTCGGTGGCGGTCGGTGACATGTGCCGCCATCGTAGCCAGCCGAAGGAGCATCGGCCGCCCGTTCGAGCGTGGCGGGCCGTCGGGTTCGGTTTGGCGGGGTTCGGTTTGGCGGGGTTCGGTTTGGCGGGGTTCGGTTCGGCGGGGGTCGGACCCTCGCGGTCGGGCTGGCGGGTCGGGCTGGCGGGTCGGCTCGTCGGGGTCGGCCTGGCGGGCTGGCGGGTCGGGCTGGCGGGTCGGCTCGTCGGGGTCGGGCTAGCGGGTCGGGCTGGCGGGTCGGGCTAGCGGGCGGCCCGCGCCGATCCCAGGGCGGCCAGCCGGCCCGGACTGCCCCTTCGGCGGGCTGCCAGCGCCCGGACGTCGACCGTCCGAGGTGGACGTCAGAGACCGAGAGCAGCGCCGACGATCGACCAGTTCTCGACGAGGTCGCCGAGCCCGACCCCAACGAGGAGCACCCCCGCCGCCATCTCGATCCCCCGCCGACGCCCGACGACGATGCGGACGATCGCCTGCTGCCGAGCGGCCGTCAGGAGCGAGACGACGAGGAGGGGCAGACCGAAGCCGAGGCCGAAGACGACGAAGGTCGCCAGTCGCAGGGTCAGATCCGGGATGCTCGTGGCGACGGCGACGAGGGCGGGGCGAAGAACGGGCCGGCGCAGGGAAGGGCGAGGAGACCCAGGAACGCGCCGTAGACGTAGGCTCGCGCGAAGGGGCCACCGCGCGGGGTGACCGTGGCGGCGCTCAAGCGGTGGAACGGGTTCCGACCCGCCAGAACGAGGCCTCCGAGGATGACGAGGACGAGATCGACGACGGGTCGGAGCCCCGTCGCCACCCGCCCGACGGGCACGGTCAGGAGGACGAGGATGCCGCCGAGGACGACCATCGTCGTCAGGACGCCGAGGAGGACGAGGAGCCCGAGGAGACCGCTCCCGAGTCGCCCGGCCGGTGGCCCGCCGCTCGCCGCCAGGTAGGCGAGGAAGCCCGGGTAGAGCGGCAGGAGGCACGGGCTGCCGGCGCTCGCCAGGCCAGCCGCGAAGACCGTCACGAGCTCGGTCACGGCGCGATCGCCGCCCCCGGGGGCGCCGTCGTTAACGGTACGGGGCGGGCGGCCGCAGTGTGATCGGATCGGCTGGAGCGCATCGTCTCCATCTTGCCCGATCCGCCGCCATCCCCCTGTGACGGGCGCCACACTCGCCGTTCGGCCGGGAGGCGATCCAGGTCCGTCGGAAGCCGCTCGGGCTCCGCCCCCGCCGTCGGGGTAGAACGGCGCGATCTCGGCTCAGCTGCGCCATCGTCCGGACGCGCTAGGATCGCCGACATGGACCGCCGCACCTTCACCCTCATGACCGTCCACGCCCACCCCGACGACGAGACCATCGGCACCGGCGGGGTCATGGCCAAGGCCGTCCTCGACGGCCACCGGGTCGTCCTCGTGACCTGCACCCGCGGCGAGCTCGGCGAGATCGTCCTCCCCGAACTCGACACGCCGTCGAACCGACGCCGCCTTGGCGAGATCCGGATGGGCGAGCTCGAGGACGCCCTGACCGAGCTCGGCGTCACGGAGTGGGAGAACCTCGGCTACCGCGATTCCGACATGATGGGCCGGCCCGGCAACCTCGACCCGCGCTGCTTCTGGCAGGCGAACCTCGACGAGGCAGCGCGGCGGCTCGTCTGGCTCGTCCGCCGCTACCGACCCGATGTCATGACGACCTACAACGACTTCGGCGGGTACGGCCACCCCGACCACATCCGGACCCACCAAGTCGCGGTCCTCGCCTTCGAGCGGGCCGGGGATCCGGCCTGGTACCCGGAGCAGCTCGCCCCGGAACACGGCGGGAGCGGACCGGCAGCGGACGACGGCGGTCTCGCACCCTGGGCGCCGGCGAAGCTCTACGAGCAGGCGAACCCGGCCTCGCTCCGGCAGCTCATGGCCGAGCGCCTCGCCGAGCGCGGCATCCGCTCCTGGTGGCAGCCCCCCGAAGGAGCGACGCCCGAGCAGCTCGCCGAGCACGAGGCCTTCGTCGCCCGGGCCCTCGTCCCCGACGAGGCGATCACGACGAGGGTCGACGTCAGCGGCGTCCTCGATCGGAAGTACCGGGCCCTGACCCGGCACGTCACCCAGATCGGGCCCGACAACCCCTTCCTCGTCTTCGGCCCCGACGGCTGGCGCCAGACCTGGCCCTACGAGGCCTTCGTCCTCCGCGCCTCGCGGGTCGCGACGACGCCCCCCGAAGACGACCTCTTCGCCGGTCTCGGCTGAGCGGCGCCACCCTCGGCCTCGGCTCAGTGGGGCGACGGGCGGTCTCGGTCGGCGGCCCGACCGGAGGCGGCCACCGAACGCACCACCCGGGCCGACCTCACCAGGGCAGGAGGCCCTTCGAGGCGTCGAAGACTTGGCGGAGGACGACCGCCCCCGAAGCGGCCGGGTCCATGACGTTCGGCTGGGCTCGGTCGAGGATGACGAAGGGGTGGAGGCGGACCTGGAGGAGCTCCCGTCCCGAGAAGGTGAGTTCGAGGAGGATCCCCTCCATCGTCGGCTCGCTCCAGGTCTGGTCGAAGACGAAGTTGCCGAGGGCGTACCAGATCGGCTTGCCGTCGTAGACCTCCATCGCCGCCGCCCAGTGGGCGTGGTTGCCGATGACGAGGTCCGCCCCGGCGTCGACGAGGGCGTGGGCAAGGCCGCGCTGAGCGGCCGTCGGCGTCGCCCGGTACTCGACGCCCCAGTGGGGATAGACGATGACGAGATCGGCGCCCGCCCGGCGGGCCGCGGCGATGTCGGCCCGCGCGGCGGCGGCCGTGAGCTGGGCCGACCCGGGTCGGTCCTCGGTCGCAGCGTAGTACTTGGCGATCGTGTCGTAGCCGAAAACGGCGATCCGGAGCCCACCCGCTTCGAGCCAGGCCGGCGCGTGGGCCTCGGCGAGGTTCGCCCCGGCTCCGGAGACCTCGATCCCGAAGCGTTCGACATTCCGGCGGGTCTGAACGATGCCGGCTCGACCGGCGTCGCCGATGTGGTTGTTGGCGAGGGAGACCCAGTCGATCCCGGCCCTGGCGAGGCCCTCGATGAGGGCCGGATCGGCGCTGAAGACCGTCCCCGAGGTGTGGTAGCGGAAGCGGTCCGGGGCGGGGTTCTCGAAGTTCGCGAGGGCGAGGTCGGCGCCGGTGAGGAGATGGCGGACTGCCCCGGCATCGCCGAGTCGCTTCGTCCGCGGTAGCTTCCAGCCGAAGGCGCTGCAGCAGTAGCGCGAGGTGATCTCGGCGACGCCGCCGTCGAAGGGGAAGTCGATCCCCCGCCCGTCGAGCTTCACCGTCTTCGCGACGCCTCGGTCGAGGAGGATGTCACCGCCAGCGACGAGGGTCCAGGTCGTCGCGGGATCGAACCGGGTGGCGGCGGGCGGGAGGTCTGCCGTCAGCGGCCAGGCGGCGAGGTCGCGGACCCGATCGATCCCGAAGAGGCTCGACTCGCCCCAGGCGAGGGCCCGGACGGCAGGGCCGACCGCCTCGGCGCGGAGGAGGGCGATCCGGTCGCGGTGGACGGCGAGGTCAGCGGTGACGGCGGCCGCGTCCGGCGCGAGGACGAGGGTCTTCGCCGTCGAACGGGGCGCCTCAAGGACGGCCAGGATCGCGTCGGACTCCTCCTCGACGAGCTCGAGGGCGGCGTAGCGGCGGCTCGTTCCGGCAAGGACGGCCCGGAGCTCGGCGGCGTCGGTCGCCGTCCAGGGGTTCCGGAAGCTCGTCACCGGGACGATGGGGACCGGCTCGACGGCCGGTTCCCGCGGGCTGGGCGGGGGTGGGAGGGGGGCAGACGGGGCCGGCGTCGGGGTGGCAGTGGGGCTGGGCCTCGGCTCGACGATCGGGCTCGGTGTCGGTGCCCGCGTCGAGGTCGGAGATGCAGCCCCGACGGCGACTGTCGACGCCGGTCCAGCGGGGCTCGCGCCGCCTCCGGACGATCCGAAACCGCCCCCGAGGGGTTGGGCCGCGAGCCCGAGGGCGAGGGCGAGGGCGAGGATGCCGAGGACGGCGGCGGTTGGGCGCCGGAGCGGCTGCACGGCTCGGGATTGTCGCACGGGTGCGAGTTCCACGGGTGCGAGTTCCACGGGTGCGAGCAGACGGGACGAGCGTCGGACGGGCCGAGCTGCGTCTCGACCGATCCGTCCGCTCGGGCCCCGATGGTCGGCACCGTGACCTGGGCGGCTAGCACCCGAAGGGTTGGAGACCTACCCCTGGCTCCCTCTCCATGGTCATCGGTCGACCTGCCCGACAGGGTGAGGGACCCGCCGGGCTCGAAAAAGGGGACGCCCCGTTCGGGCGGGGGGGAACGGGGCGTCGGGGAATGCGAGGAGGATCGAGGCTGGCGGACCCGACCGGATTCGAACCGGCGATCTCCAGCGTGACAGGCTGGCATGTTGGGCCGCTACACCACGGGTCCGCTGCCGGTCGCAGAGTCTACCAGCCCCTCGGCCGCCTCGCCACCGAGCCCCGTGGACTCGATCCTCGCCGTGCCACGTTCGGCCTCCCGGATGCGGAGCGAGGCCGCCGGAGGCCCAGGATGGTGACGCTCAGGGCGAACGAAACGGCCTTGGAGGCCCGCCGACCGGTCGAGGCGACGCTGTGAGCGAACGAAACGGCTCTTTCGGCCAGGGAACGATGAACGGTGACACTCAGGCCGAACAGAACGACTGGTTCGGCCGTGACATGGACAGCAGTGTCGCTCAGGGCGAACAGAACGAGCCGGCTGACCGGTGCCTCGGCCAACGTGTCGCTCAGGGCGAACAGAACGAGCCCTGCGACCGGGACGTGCCGCGTTCTGTTCGCTGAGAGTGTCACGGACGCCGGGTTCGGCGCCGCGGGCCGCGTTCTGTTCGCTGAGGGTGTCACGGATGGCGGCTTCGGCGCCGCGGGCGGCGTTCTGTTCGCTGTGGGTGTCACGGACGGCGGGTTCGGCGCCGCGGGCCGCGTTCTGTTCGCTGAGGGTGTCACGAACGGACCGGAAGGGTTCGGGACGTGGGTTCTCTCCGCTGAGGGCGTCACGGACGCCGGATGACCACCCGGCGCGGGAGGCGACCCCCGAACGCGCCTATACTCGCCCCGATGCGGCCCATCGACCTCCGCTCCGACACCGTCACGAAGCCCACCCCCGAGATGCGCCGAGCCATGGCCGAGGCCGAGGTCGGCGATGACGTCTTCGGCGACGACCCGACCGTCATCGCCCTCGAAGAGCGAGCGGCCGAGCTCCTCGGCAAAGAGGCCGGCCTCTTCGTCGCCTCTGGGACGATGGGCAACCTCGTGGCCCAGATGGCCCACCTCGCCCGCGGCCAGGAAACGATCGCCGGGGCGACGGCCCACCTCGTCATGGACGAAGCGGCCGGCCACGCCGTCGTCGTCGGGGCGAGCGTCCGCCAGCTCCCCGAGCGCCCCGACGGGACGATCGATCCGGCCGCCGTCGCCGCCGCCTTCCGCGACCCCACAGACCTCCACGAGCCGCCGACCGGGCTCGTCGCCCTCGAGAACACCCACGCCCACTCGATGGGTCAACCGCTGTCGCCGGCCTACGAGGCGACCATCGCCGCCATCGCCCACGAGCACGGCGTCCCCCTCCACATCGACGGGGCCCGCTTCTTCAATGCCGTCGTCGCCCTCGGCGTCCGACCCTCCGAGCTCGCCGCGCCGGCCGATTCGGTCACCTTCTGCCTCTCGAAGGGTCTCGCCTGCCCGGTCGGGAGCCTCGTCGTCGGGAGCCGCGACTTCGTCGCCCGAGCCCGCCGAGCCCGCAAGCTTCTCGGCGGCGGGATGCGCCAGGTCGGGATCCTCGCCGCGGCTGGCCTCATCGCCCTTCGAGACGGCCCGGCCGGGATGATCGAGCGACTGGCCGAGGACCACACGAACGCCCGACGCCTGGCCGAAGGCCTCGCCGAGCTGCCCGGCATCCGCTCCCCTGGTGGGATCGCCCAGCCGACCGACGGCCCCCTCGACCCAACCCGGGTCCGGACGAACTTCGTCATCTTCCGGGTCGAGCGCGACCGGGCCGCGTTCCTTGCCGCCCTCGCCGAGCGGGGCGTCTGGATGGTGCCGTACCCTGAGGGGCAGATCCGGGCCGTGACCCACTACGGGATCGAGGCGGCCGACATCGACCGGGCGATCCTCGCCGTCCGCGACGCCCTCGCCGCCACGGCGACGACGGCAGCCACGGCAACGGCGCCCGGCGGATCGATGCAGCCGGCGCCATCGACGCCGTAGTCCCGGCGGCGACCCGAGCGATCGCAGCGCGTCGGCCCGAAGCCGCATCGCTCCGTCACGCTGCGGCGCGGCGACGGCGAGGTCCCGAGCCATCGAATTCGGCACGGCTCCGGAGAACCCGCACGATCCCAGCATCCCGAGCACCGACGACGAACGAACGACGAACGAACGACGAACCGAAGACGGAAGGACGACGATGACGACGAGCGAGCCCCAGCTCACCCGCCCCGCCCCGGCGCCCGACGCCGGCCCCCTCGACGAGCGCTTCTACGATCTCGTCGAGGCCCGCTTCCGGCGCCTCGTCCGCGACCACCCGCCGCTGGCGACCTACCTCGGCATCCACACCTACGACGACCGCCTCGGCGACGGGAGTCGGGATGCCGTCGAGGGCGAGCTGGCGGCCGAGAAGGCCCACCTGGCCGCCATCGAGGCGCTCGACTCCGACGGACTGTCGGGGGCCGTCCGGTTCGAGCGGGAGCTCGAGCTCCACAACGTCCGCCGCTCGATCTTCGACCTCGAGGTCGCTCGCCTCTGGGAGCGACGCTCGACCGCCATCGACACCGTCGGCGACGCCCTCTTCTCGGTCTTCGCCCGCGAATTCGCGCCCCTCCCCGAGCGCCTGGCGGCGCTCACCGCTCGGCTCGATGGCGTCCCCCGCTTCCTCGCCGAGCACCGGACCCGGGCCCAGGTCCCCCAGGTCCGGCTCTGGCAGCAGCTCGAGATCGACCAGGCCGGCGACCTCCCCGAGCTCGTCGATGAGATCGTGGCGACCGGACGGGGCGTCCTCTCCGAGCGGGATCAGGCGGCCCTCGAACGGGCGGCCGCGACAGCGAAGCGGGCCATCGCCGACTACGCCGACTGGCTTCGAAGCACCCTCTCCGAGGGTACCAACGAGTGGGCCCTCGGCCGCGAGCGCTACGACGCGCTCATCGCCCTCCGGGCCTTTGACGGCCTCGACGCCGACGCCATCCTCGAGATCGGCTACGCCCAGCTCGACGAGCAGAAGGCGGCCCGGGCGGCCGCCGCCCGGGAGATCGACCCCGACGCCGACGAGGCGACGGTCATCGACCGGGTGAAGAGCGACCACCCGCCGACCTTCGAGGCCGCCCTCGAGGCGTACCGCGAGGCGATGCTCCGGGCCCGGGCGCACCTCATCGAGCGCGAGCTCGTCACCGTCCCCGCGGACGAGCACCTCACGGTCATGCCGACCCCGACCTACCTGCGGCGGGTCATCCCCTTTGCCGCCTACTTCGAACCCCCGAAGTTCGACCCCCAGCCCTCAGGGATCTATGTCGTCACGCCGGCCGTCGACGACAACCCGACCGCCCTCCGGGAGCACTACTACGCCTCGATCAGCAACACGAGCATCCACGAGGCCTACCCGGGCCATCACCTCCAGCTCACCATCGCCTCGCGCCACCCGTCGCTCACCCGCCTCCTCACCGACGCTCCCGAGTTCGTCGAGGGTTGGGGGATGTATTCCGAGCAGCTCATGCGCGAGCACGGCTTCGACGACGGGCCGGCGTTCCGGCTGACGATGCACACCGACGCCATCTGGCGGGCGTGCCGGATCATCCTCGACATCCGGATGCACCGCGGCGAGCTCTCCGTCGACGAGGCGACCGCCTTCCTCATCGCCGAGACCGGCTTCGAGGCCCCGAACGCGCGGGCCGAGGTCCTCCGCTACACGTACACGCCGACCTACCAGCTCAGCTACCTCCTCGGCAAGGTCCTCATCCTCGGCCTCCGGGCCGACGAGGAACGTCGCCTCGGCGACCGCTTCAGCCTCAAGGCGTTCCACGACGCCCTCCTCGCCAACGGCAGCATCCCGATCAGCTTCCAGCGCCGGCTCCTGGCGGCCGGGCGGCAGGACGCGGCGGCGGCCAGCTGACGGCCACCGAGCGCCGAGGCACCGCCACCACCGCCCGCAGCCGCTCGCGATCGCCGTGCTCGTCATCCCGGCCATCGACGTCGAGGCGGGGCGCTCCAGGCTCGTCTACTGGCCCGGAGCGGCGAGCGGCGTCGGGACGCCGACCGACCGCCCCGAACGGATCGCCCGTCGCTTCGTCGAGTCGGGCGCCCGGGCCATCCATCTCGTCGACTTCGACGGCGCCCGAGCCGGCCGACCGGTGAACCTCGAGGCGGTCGCCCGGATCGCCGAGACCGTGGCCGTCCCCCTCCAGGTCGCCGGCGGCGTCGAGGACCCCGACGCCATCCGCCTCGTCTTCGCCGCCGGAGCGACCCGGGTCGTCGTCGGGGCTGCCCTCGCCGACGAGCCGGCGCGCCTGCGGGCCTGCCTCGCCGTCGCCGGGGAGTGGCTCGCCGTCGGCCTCGATGCTCGGCCCGAGCGCCTGACCGCCTTCCCGTGGCGGCGGCCGGCGCCGACCTCGCTCGCCGATCTCGTCGTCGAGCTTGTCCAGCTCGGGGTCGCCCGGTTTGTCCTCACCCATCTGGAGGCCGAGCGAGCGGCGGGCGTCCTGGCCGGGCTCCGCTCTCGAGTCGAAGCCGAGCTCGTCGTCGCCGGTGGGGCCGGGAGCATCGCCGACCTCGTTCGCCTGCGCGACGCCGGCGCGTCCGGCATCATCCTCGGGGAGCCGCTCTTCTCGGGCGCCATCGAGCTCGAGGCGGCCCTCGCCGCAGTGGGCTGATCGCCCGGCGCAGGCCGACCGACGGCTGCCGGCAGCCCATGACGAAGGAGGCACACATGGCGCAGGCGACGATCCAGACCCCGAAGGGGGACATCGAGCTCGAGATCTTCACCGACGACGCCCCGAAGGCGGCGAACAACTTCCTCACCCTCGCCCGCCGCGGCTTCTACGACGGGGTCGTCTTCCACCGCGTCGTCCCGGGCTTCGTCATCCAGGGCGGCGACCCGACCGGGACCGGCCGCGGCGGCCCGGGCTACACCTTCGAAGACGAGCCCTTCTCCGGCGACTACGAGCGGGGCAGCGTTGCCATGGCGAACGCCGGACCGAACACGAACGGCAGCCAGTTCTTCATCTGCCTCGTCGATCTCTCCGGGCGGCTGCCGAAGAACTACACGATCTTCGGTCGGGTGACGAAGGGGATGGAGGTCGTCGACGCCATCGCCGCCGAGCCGACGGGACCGGGCGACCGGCCCCTCGACCCGGTGCCGATGACCCGGGTCGTCGTAGCCGACTGACGTCCTCGGCTGCCTGGGCGGCCCGGGACACCGTGCGGCAGTTGAAAGATTAAGGAATTTATATCGACAGACGCGTCGAAACCCTTGGCAATCGCGGACTGGCGCGCTACCATATCGCTCGCTGCAAGTCAGCCAGGCTGCCCCAGCTCCAAGGTCATGGGTAGGTTGGGTCAGGGTAGTCGGTTCAGCCGACGTGATAGATGCCCTTGGCGCGTGGCAGAAGGCGCCGTCGCGTAGACGTCGCACCTTCACCGGGACAGCACCGGAAGCGGCTCCCTTCGGGGAGCCGCTTCCGTTTCGGGCCACTTCGCACGGAGGAGGAGCCGATGAGCGACGCCATCACCCCGCGCGCCTTCCTCGAAGCGGAGGGGTTGGCCGACTGGCGGATCCTCGGCGATGGCGCCACGGCCTTCTTCCCGACAGCCCGCCTCGTGAAGGCGGTCGAGCTCGTCGGGGCGATCGCTGCCATCCCGGGCATCGACGACCACCCGCCGGCCATCGACGTCCGATCCGACGGCGTCACCGTCCGCCTCGTGACGTGGCGGGAGGACCACGGCGGGATAACGCTCGGAGACGTCGCCCTCGCCCAACAGATCACCGCCGCTGCGGCTCGCCTCGGGCTCCGCCCCGATCCGTCGGCCGTCCAGAGTCTCCTCGTCATCCCCGGCGCCCCCGACATCGGTCGGGTGACCCCGTTCTGGCGGGCGGTCCTCGGATACGTGCCGCGGCCAGACAGCCCCCGGGAGGATTTCGTCGATCCCCACGACCGGAGCGTGCCCCTCTGGTTCGAGACGATGGACGAGCCGCGCCCCGGAGGGCTCGGTGCCATCCACCTCGCCGTCTGGGTGCCGCCCGAACAGGCCCCGGCGCGAATCGAAGCTGGCCTCGCGGCGGGCGGCCGGATCGTCCGCGACAACCGTGCTCCCGCCTGGGTGACCCTGGCCGACGCCTACGGCAACGAGGTGGACGTGGCGACCATCGCCGGCCGCTGAGCTGGTTCCAGGCCGAGGCGGATCTGGCCGGCGGCGATGAGGCGGGTATCATGTCCTCTGCGCGCGCCTGTAGCTCAGTGGATAGAGCGTCGGCCTCCGGAGCCGAAGGTCGCAGGTTCGAATCCTGTCGGGCGCGCCATTGCGATCTCTTGCGGCAGCGCCGCGCTAGCCCGTGCGCGTCGTCCGCCCAGGTGAGGCGTACCGCACGATAATCCCGAGCTGCCACAGCGCGGAGACCGAGCGCTCTTTGGGGCCGGCGAAGCCGATCGGCACCCTCGGTCCCGGAACCTTGCGACCCAAGGCAGCGACGGAAACTCGTCGGGCGTTGCCTCAGCAGCTCAATGGGCGATCCAGACGTACCAGTGGTCGCTGACCGGGGCGACGAGGAGCCCGACGTTCGCCGCGCTCGCGCCACGCACGTCTGGATGGTCGATGAACAGGAGCCACGCGCGGTCGATGTCGGCGTTCGCCTCGATATCGAGGTACGCCTGGCCGAGAAACTCCGGAGCGAAGAGGGCGGGATCCCGGGTCGGATCCTCGACCTTGAACGTCGTGCCGCCGCTCGCGTTGTAGGCCTGTTCGAGCTCCTCGAACGTCGCGAGCGAGCCGATCACGCGCTGACTGTAGGCTGAGAGCATGGACCAGGCCGTCTGCCAGTCGCCGGACGCTCGTGCCATCTCGTACCGCGTGGCGACCGCGCGGGCGGTGGCCGCATCGTCGGAGCTCGGCGACGGCGTCGCGGACGCCGAACCAGCGGGCGTGGGAGACAGCGACTCCGATGGCGACGCAGACGGAGCCTGCGCCGCTGTGCCGGCGGAGGGCGATGGGCTGGCGGGGGCCTGGCTGGCCAACTGCCACGCTCGAACGCCAACCAAACCCACGAGAAGGACCAGGGCGAGAGCCACCAATGGGCCGAGACCTGGAGACATCCGGCGAACCGGAGGTTGAGAAGAAACGGTGCCGCTCATGCGCGCCCACCTCTCGAGCAGGTCGTCGGCCGCGCCTCGATCATGGTTCTCACTCCCGTGACTCGGCGGCGAGCTGACAGTTCACAGCCCGGCAGCTCGGCACCCCCGCGATGCTCGGCAACAGCGTGGCCCTTCGGAAGAGCCTCGTCAAGCAGGTCGGCCCGAAGGTCCGCCAGGTCGACACGGCTGCTCATGCTGGCCGTCCATCGCTCGGTGCGCCCGTGACGCCATGACGGTGGCCAGATCGCCCGGGGAGAGCCGCCTGCGTCGAACCGCCGAGGTCCTGGCGGTCTCGCTCCGCCTCGGTCTCACGTCCTTCGGTGGGCCCATCGCCCACCTCGGCTACTTCCGTCGAGCGTACGTCGAGCGACGGGCCTGGCTCGATGAGCACGCCTTCGCCGACCTCCTCGCCCTCTGCCAGTTCCTGCCCGGTCCGGCGAGCAGTCAGCTCGGCATCGCCATCGGCACCCGGCGAGCGGGCATGCTCGGCGGCCTCGCCGCCTGGCTCGGCTTCACCCTGCCGTCCGCCATCGCCCTCGTCCTCTTCGGCCTCCTCATAGAGGGGGTCGACCTCTCCACGGCCGGCTGGGTCCACGGCCTGAAGCTGGCCGCCGTGGCCGTGGTGGGCGACGCCGTCTACGCCATGGCCCGGGCCCTCACATCCGATCGGCCCCGGCGCGCCGTCGCCGCGCTCGCCGCGGCCGGTGCACTCTTGTGGTCGACGCCCTTCTCGCAGGTGGCGATCATCGCCGGCGGCGCGGTCATCGGGCGCTTCCTGCTCGCGCCGCCGCCGGCCCGGCCGACCGAGACCGAGCCGAGTCCCATCCCGCGCTCGATCGGCATCCTTGCCCTCGGCCTCTTCGGCGGGCTCGTCCTCGGGCTCCCGGCCCTTCGATTGGCCGTCGACGACCACGGTCTCGCCATGGTCGATGCCTTCTATCGCGCCGGGGCCCTCGTCTTCGGCGGCGGCCACGTCGTCCTCCCCCTCCTGCACAGCACCGTCGTCGACTCGGGCTGGGTGTCGAACGACGCCTTCCTCGCCGGCTACGGGGCGGCCCAGGCGGTCCCCGGACCGCTCTTCACCTTCGCTGCCTATCTCGGTACGGTCGGGATGCTGCCGCCGAACGGCGTCGTCGGGGCGGCGATCGCGCTCGGTGCGATCTTCCTCCCGTCGTTCCTCCTCATTTTCGGGGCGATGCCGTTCTGGGACACCCTGCGGCGATCGGCCGGCTTTCGGCGGGCGCTCTCGGGAACGAACGCGGCCGTCGTCGGCATCCTCGGAGCTGCCTTCGTCACCCCGGTCTGGACGAGCGCGGTCGGCGGACCCGTCGACGTCGCCATCGCAGCCGCTGGCTTCGGCCTCCTCCGGAGCGGCCGGGTCTCGCCGTTCGTCGTGGTGGCGCTCTCTGCCGGCCTCGGCTGGGCGATCACCTCGTAGACTCCAGGCGAAGCGTCCCGACCACTCGTCCCGGCGCTCGTCCCGGCTCGACGGTTCGGAGGGAAGCACCCATGAAAATCCTGATCGTCCTGAACGATCCTCCATACGGCACCGAGCGGACGTACAACGGGCTACGTCGCCATCCCCGGCCATGCGCCGGGGGGACACCTGCCGAGCTCCTCGGCGAGCGGGCTTGACAGGCGATTCCGATGCGATCAGGTGGCCTCTACGAGGGCCTCGATCGCGACGGCGTCTCGGTCGGCATCGACGAGGTCGACGAGGACGGCTGCCAACCGGCCGTCGGGCCCGCCCTCGACCGGTTGGCCCGGATGGTGAACCGGCGCCCCGCACGTCCAGTCCTGGGCCATCGCCAGGAGGACCGACGGCCGCGCGAACCCGTCTGGGCCGGCCTCGTCGAAGCGGACCCGAGACCCGACCGTCCAGGTTCGGTCGCCCGCGGCCCGGCCGGCGCCAGCGGCTTCGCTCGAAGGGGTCATTCGGCGGTGCGGTCCGGCCCCCGCTCGGCCGCCGGAACCGTCGGCGGACCGGCGGCGAGGTCGGCGAGCCGTTCCAGGGTCACGAGCCCAATCCCGCCGAGGGGCGCGCGGAGACCGCCGAGGCGGGCTCGGCAGGAGCGCTCGGCGTCGAAGACGACGAGGGCGACCTTGACGCGCATCCCCTCCTCGGCGGCATGGCGGCGGGCGTCGTCGAGCTGATGGAGGACGTCCTCTCCGATCCCCCGAGCCCCCCACTTGCAGTCGTAGACCTCGGGCGATCGCGGGTCCTCGACGGTGACGTCGTAGGGGTGGATTTCGGCTGGGACCCCATCGAAGAGGACGCGACGCTCCCGCCGGACCCGGTCGCTCCGGCGACGGAGGAGGCGCTCGGTCAGGGCTTCGACGACGGCGCCCCGGAACTGCTGGCGGGCCTGCTCGCCGCGGTCGGCGATTCGGAGCGAGACGTCGAGAATGGCCTCGGCCCGGGCCCGCGTCGCCTCGGCGACATCCGGACCGAAGAGAGTCGGGAACATCGTTCGCCAGACGGCTGGGTCGGTCCGTTCGCCGTTCATGGCGGCTCGAGCGAGGAGGAGCTCGGTGGGCGTCGCCTCCTCGAGGAGCTCCGCGGCCCGGGCGACGAGGGGGTCGGCCTGGATCCGGGCGTAGACGACGTGGCGAGCGTCGGGGACGGGATCGGCGAACCGCATCGGCGCTCAGGGCACCTCCCCGAGAGCGGTCAGGACGACCTGGGGCAAGGTCGAACACCAGTCGATGGCTCGAAAAGGGTCCTCGATGAGGCTCGCCTCCTCGAGGGCGGCCTCGATCGCCGCCACCACCGGAGCCGAAAGCGGCTCCGAACCGCGGGTCTCAGCCACCGCCTCGAGACGCCCTCGCCAGGCAGCGACGAGATCGGCGAGGTACTGCCAGGCGTCTTCGTCCCGTTCGCCGACCTCCGCCAGGGCCTCCAGCCGCTCGACCGTCTCGGCCACGGCTGCGGCCACGGTCGGCGAGGCAGGCTGGCCGGCAGCGGCGCGGTCGCTCTCCATGGCAGAGGAGGGTAGCGCGGCGAGATCCCTGGCGCCGCCGGGGGACTCGTCGCCGTGGGGAGGTGGCCGGCCCGGGATCTCGAACCGTCGGGCGGCTAGCGACTCCTCCCCCTTCGAGGCGGCTCCCCGTGTCGGAGCCGCGCCGCCTCGATGAGAGCGACGAGGCGACGGTGGCCCTGGTCGTCCCAGACGGCGTAGGCCTCGGCCGCCTCGCGGCGGAGACGAGCAGCTCCGCGCCGGTCGCCCCGCCGCTCGAGCTCGGCCGCTGCCTCGAGGGCCGCCCGGTAGAGACCCGGGAAGTCGCCCAAAGCGACGGTGGCCCTGTCGGGGAGGGTCGGTTGGGGCTCCATCGTCCCGTCGAGGATGCACGGCTGCCCCCAAGCCGACGATAGCGTCTTCGTTCGTTCTCCCTTCCCTCCCTCGGGTCATGTCCCGCTACGGCCATCCGAGGAGGCCGTGCTTCGGGCCGGCGGGGAATTCGGGCTCCTCCCTCAGTCGCCTCCGTGGCCGAGGTAGCGGACCCCAAAGCCAGCGAACTCGCCTGTGGCCGGCCCGAAGCGGGCGACGACCCGTTCGACCCGAGCCGCCGGCGGGCCGAGCTCGAGGCGAGCCCGGAGCGCTTCGAGGGCCGGGCGCGGCCCCTCGGCGACGACCCGGACCGAGCCTTCGGGTTCGTTCGCCACCCAGCCCGTCAGGTCGAGTTCGTCGGCGAGACGAAGGACGAAGAAGCGGAAGCCGACGCCCTGAACCCGGCCAAGGACGCGGGCCTCGAGGCGCTCGATCCGGGGCGTCGACTCGGGCTCCACGAGTCGGCTCATGCCGCGCCCGCTCATGCCGCCAGCGGCCGGTGCGGCCAGGCGAGGGCGAGGACGTCGAGGACGAGGTCGGGCGTGGCGTTCGCTTCGAGGGCCGCCTCGGCGGCGAAACTCTGTTCGACGAAGCGAACGAGGTCGGCCGTCCTGACGCGCCGGGCAGCAGCCACAAGCTCGTCGAGGAGGCCGACGTCGCGGACGAGCCCGGGTCGGCCCACGGCGACGAGGAGGAGGTCCCGGGTGAGGTCCCGCCACACCTCGACGAGCCACCGGGCGCCTCGGCGGCGCGCCGAGGCCGGCACTCTCCGAGCGGCGCTCGAACCCTCAGCGGCGTCCTCGGCTCCCTCGATCGCCGGCGGTATCCCTTCGGCCGCTTCGCTGAGTCTGGGCTCGGCCTCCGGGTGCGCCCCGGGTTCGCTCGCTGCAGCCGCTGCACCCGGGGCGGACCCGACCCCGACGAAGCGAGCCTCGAGAGCATGGCTCGCCTCGATGGCGGAGGCCACGAGCCCTCGGATCGACGCCAAACGCGACCCCGGATCGGCAGCGAGGAGGTCGAGGAGGGACCGGAGGACCTCGCCCCGAACCGCCAGGGCCTCCGGAGCGAGGGCATACGCGACGGCGATCCCCGGCCGCCCTCCAGCCAGACGAGCGAGGCGGCCAGCGAGGGGCGGCTCGGCGAGGTCGCGCTCGACGAGGAGTGCCTCGATCGTCCGGCTTCCGACGAGACCGAGGCGGACGGTGGCGCAGCGCGACCGGATCGTCGGCAGGAGCCGGTCTGGGGCATCGGCGCAGAGGACGATGACGCTCGCCGGCGGCGGCTCTTCGAGGGTCTTGAGGAAGGCGTTCTGGGCGGGCTCGTTCATGCGGTCGGCCGCCTCGACGATGGCGACCCGGACCCGACCCTCGAGGGGGGCGAGGGCGAGTTCCGCCGCCAGGTCGCGGATCCCGCGCGGACCCCCCGCCTCGCCGCCGATGACGATCTGGCGCCCGGGGTCGGTTGGGGCCAGCCAGTGGAGGTCGGGATGGCTCCTCGTCCGAACGCGACGACAGGCGCGGCAGGCGCCGCACGGCCGATCCGACGGTTCGCCGGCTGTGCAGAGGAGCCCGGCCGCCAGGTCGAGGGCGAGGGTCGTCTTGCCGACCGAGCCTGGCCCGGCGATGAGGAGGGCATGCGGGGGTCGTCCGGCGATGAAGCCGGTCACCGTCGCCAGGGCAGCGGTGTGGCCCTTCGTCCTGAGGTCGGCCATGGCGCTCCCCCGGGCCGGTTTCAGGCGCCCACCGGTTCGCTCGATGTCCCTTCCGGCGTCGGGGTATCTGCCGACCCTGGCTCGTCGGGGCTCAGCGTCTCCGTCGTCCGGCGGCGGGTTGTTCGACGGCGAGCCCCCGTCGGCGCTGGAGCAGCCTCGGCCGCCTCCGTGACCGCCGGGCTCGTCCCCTCGCTCGACGATTCAGCAGCTGCCGTCCGGCGGCGGGTTTGTCGGCGCTTTGGGGTCGCGGCGGACGCCGAGGCAGCCTCGGCCGCCTCCGTGTCCCGGGGTCGTTCTTCGGCGGCTGCCGTCCGGCGGCGGGTTGTTCGACGGCGAGCCCCCGTCGGCGTTGGAGCAGCCTCGGCCGCCTCCGTGACCGCCGGGCTCGTCCCCCCGCTCGACGATTCAGCGGCTGCCGTCCGGCGGCGGGTCGTTCGGCGCTTGGGGGTCGCGGCGGACGCCGAGGCAGCCTCGGCCGAAGCCTCCGCCCCGGAGGGGCCAGCGACCGGACCCTCGACGGCCTGCGTCGACGAGGCCACTGTCTCCGTGGCAGATGGCGCCTCCGGCTCCTCGGTCCGCTGCCGGGCTTGGAACTGGGCCCGCAGCATCGCCTCGATCTCGGGCGGCACCTCGCTCCACGGCTCGCTACTCGGCCGCTCCCGGCGGCCACCGGCCGGCGCGATCCCGGCGCCGCGCGGGGCAGCGCTCGGGTAACGGCTCAGGCCCGGCGTCGTCCCCGGCCGGCCGAAGCGCTCCCGCTCGACGGCTGCCGCGTACGCTCGCCCTGCCCGCCCGCCGCGCTGTCGGCCACCCTGCTGGGCGCGCCGCCGCCGTTCGGCGAGGAGGTACTCCGGCACCTCCGGCTCCTCGAGATCTTCCTCGAGAATCGGCACGTCGGTTCGCGGCGCGCTCGGCATCCCGATCTGGGAGTCCCAGACGGAGCCGAAGGTGCCGTGGCGAGGCACGCTCGGGGCCGGGAGCGGCTCGAGCTCGACCTCGTCCTCGGCGGCGAACGGCTCGACCTCGCGGACCTCGGCTCCCTCGGCCCGCCCCCGACCGCGGCCACGGCCACCCCGCCGGCGGCGGCGACGACGACGGGACGAGCCCTCGCCCCCCTCGCCGAGAGCGGAACCACCGGGGGCCGGACTAACAGCCCCGGCGAGCTCGGACCCAGAGCCACCCTCGGCGACCGACGGGGCGGTCTCGGCCTCCGCCGCGGGCGTGACCGCTTCGGGCTCGGCACCGGCAGCGAGGGCAGCGGCCCGGCCAGACAGCTTTTCGCCCGGTAGGAGGGTCAGGACCGGTGCGGCGGCCGTCCGCCGACGACGGCCCGTCGAGGGCGCGGCCGCGCCCGTCCCGGCCTCGGCCGGCTCGGCCGGAGCACTCGCGGCGGCGGCTTCCTCGGCACCCCGAGCCCGGCCGCGGCCCCGACCCCGGCCCCGGCCCGTCCCTTCGGTCTCCTTCTCGGGGACCTCGGTCATCGAGAGGTCCTCCTCGGCCGTGGCGGCAACGCGGCGGCCGCTCCGGGTCGAGCCCTTCTCGACCTTCGCGATCTGGGTGATGTCGATGAACTGGTCGGCGACCTCGATGAGGTCACTCGAGGTGTTGCCGCGGAAGCTGATGACCTCGACCCGGACGCCCATCTCCTGGACGGCCCGAATCGCCGGCGCGAAATCGCCGTCGCCCGAGACGAGGACGGCGATGTCGAGGTTCCGCGCCGTCTTGAGCATGTCGACGACGAGCTCGATGTCGAGGTTCGCCTTGACCTTCCCGTCGCCGTACTTCCGAATGTCCTTGCTGACGACCCGGTAGCCGTGCCGCTGGAGGAAGGCGTGGAAGTTCCGCTGGTTCTCGTTTTCGGGATCGAGCCCCGTGTAGGCATAGGCCCGGACGAAGTCCCGTCCGGCGGTGGCCGCTCGCAGAAGCGTGACGTAATCGATGTCCACTCCGGCCGCCTTGGCCGCGTAGAAGATGTTCGCCACGTCCACGAAGACGGCGACGTTCTTGCTCACGTGTACTCCTCGTTCACTCGAGCCCCGGGCGAACGCGTCGGAGCGACGCGTCCGGGGCTCGGTCTTCATCTCGGTTGCGCCCCGGCCCGTACCGGCGCAACCGGCCGTTCGAGACGCGGCCCCGCATCGACGAAGCCATGACGCTCCCAGCGTGCCAGCTGGTCCGGCTCGTCGGGTCGGGCCGCCTCGACCATCGTGCAGCCCTTGTTCCGGGCCGAACGGAGGACCTCTTCGATGAGGAGGTCAGTGACGCGGTCGGGGTCGTGACGCTCGGCCACGACGAGGAGGTCGACGGTCCCAACGAAGCCGCCCGCTCTCGCCGAGGGCCGAAGAGCGAGGACGGCCGCCCCAGCGAGCTCGCGTCGCGCTTCGGCGACGAGGACGCTCGCCTGGGGGAGGTAGACGAGCTGCCGGAGCAGATCGGCCGCCGCCAGGGGTGTATCACCGTTCCCGAGCACGCTGGAGGCGAGAGCAACGAGGCGGTCGATGTCCGTGATGCGGGCCGCTCGGACCTGGTATTCCACGCCGCATGTGACCTCATCGAGGAGGGTGACGACCGATGCCCTCAGCGGCCCCGACCGGGCCGGACGGAGTCGCCAAACCGACCGCGGCGCGCCGCACGGGCAGTCGGGAAGGCCAGAGGCTCGTACCGGGGCCCGGGTCGCTCGCGGACCGGCGAGGCATACGGTTCGCCGCTGGCTATCATACGCGATCCCTCGTCGTGACAGCGCATGAGCTCTCCCCGGCGGTGGCGACCCGTGCCGGCAGCGGGAGTGTTCGCCAGCGTCGGGAGTGTTCGCCGTCGCGGAAGCGCCGTCGCCGGAACGCGCTGCCGCCGGAAGACCCGCCCGTAATCAGGCGACCCCGAGGTAGGCGCGCCGAACGGCGTCGTTCGCCTGGAGCGCCACCGCCGTGTCGGCGAGGACGATCCGACCCGTCTCGACGACGTACCCGCGATCCGCCACGGTGAGGGCCATCCGGG
>JBHORA010000141.1:0-1464 GCA_042408535.1 Chloroflexota bacterium
CCGGACCTGGTGGACGCGCCTCGAGGACTGGCACTTCCGGAGCCTCCTCCGACGCTGGAACCCGAAGGGCGCCGAGCGCCTGCGCCGCGGCCACGACCCGCTCCGCTCGGCCGAGATCTGGCTGTCGGCGGCCGCCCTCGAGACGCGATACGGCGAGCGCGGACGCACCGTCGGAAGAACCTCGACCGCGTCAACCGCCGGACCTGAGGAGGAACTGTTTGCCACCGGGGTCGAGTGGGAGACATCGGAGGTCGAGCGGGGGCCGGGGCGAGCATCCTCCAGCAGCTAACCGCACCCGACGTCCCCACCACCGCGCGATCGAGCTGTGTCAGGCTAGCTGACGCGCCAAACCTCGACCCTGGGCCTCGACACCTCGAACGCGCGTCCGCCGGAAGCCCGGGGCGCCCTCGCCACCGGGGGTTGGGCGTCGCGGATCCGCCGACATCGTCGCAGTCGTTTGGGGGGAACGAGATGGTTCGCCTCGATAGCGCAAGGTCCGCCGCTTCGCGGCTCCGTCACCCGTTCGCGCTCGGCCTCGTCCTCGCCGCTTGGATCATCGGCGGCTGGTGGCTCCTCGTCCAGGGCGAAGGCGGCCCCGTCGACGTTCGCGCCTACTACCTCGTCGACCTCGACCACCCGTACGCCGGGGCGCAGGTGGACGCCCGGGACGCCTTCCTTTACTCCCCGGCCTTCGCCCAGGCGACGGCACCGCTCCGGCTCCTGCCCTGGGACGCCTTCCGGACCCTGTGGCGTGCGGCGGAGCTGGCTGCCCTCACCGCCCTCGCCGGGCCGGCCACGCTCCCGTGCCTCTTCGTCGGCCCGATCGCGAGCGAGCTGAACGCCGGGAACATCCACCTCCTCCTGGCGGCAGCCGTCGTCGCCGGCTTCCGCTGGCCGGCCGCCTGGTCCTTCGTCCTCCTGACCAAGGTCACGCCCGGGATCGGCCTCCTCTGGTTGGCCGTCCGCCGGGAGTGGCGGGCACTCGCCACCGCCCTCACGGCGACGCTGGCGATCGTCGCCATCTCGGCCGTCCTTGCCCCGGGGCTCTGGCTCGACTGGATCACCCTCCTCGTCCGGGAAGCGAGCGTCCCGCCGCGCCGGGAGTGGGAGGTCGTGATGCTCCCGCTCGCCTGGCGGCTCGCCGTGGCCGCCGTCGTCGTCGCCTGGGGTGCCCGGAACGACCGGCGCTGGGCGGTGCCGCTCGGCGCCTTCCTCGCCCTCCCGGTGACCTGGTACACGGGCTTGAGTCTCCTCGCCGGGATCCTCCCCTTCGTCGGGCTGGGCTGGGCGCCCTGGGCCGGCGCCCGAGGCACGCCGCCACGAGCGAACAGGCCCTCGGATGGGGTCCGGGCGCCCGAGCCGCCCCCTGCGTCTGCGATAAGCTGAAGGGTGCGCGCCCGTAGCTCAGTGGACAGAGCGTCTGACTTCGGATCAGATGGTCGGGGGTTCGAATCCCTCCGGGCG
>JBHORA010000142.1:0-10164 GCA_042408535.1 Chloroflexota bacterium
GACGGCCGCGGCCGCGGGAGGGCGGCGGTCGGCGCGGGAGGGCGACGCGGGAGCCGTCCTGGCGGTCGTTCAGCTCGCCGCTGCAGCCCGGCTGGCGTTTTCGCCGGGATCGCGCCAGCGCCGGGCCATGTTGTCCCGGACCTGGACGAAGTGCCACTCGAGGGCAGCCACGACCGCCTCGGCGTCCTGACGGAGGAGCGCCTCGAGGATCGGCCGATGGAGACTGGCCGTCCACTTCGGGTCGGCGCCCGGCGCCATGAGGGTGATGTACGTCCGAGAGAAGGGCTCGAGGGACCGCCAGACCTTCTGGAGGGTTCGATTGTCGCTCAGCTCGACGATCCGGCCGTGGAAGGTGACGTCGAACTCGGCGACAGCGTGGCCGTCGCCGACTTCGGCCGCTGCCTCCATCTGCTCGACGAGCCCGGTCAGGTCGGCCAGGCTCGCCGGGGTCAGGTTGGGGACGGCGAGTCGGGCTCCGAGGGCCTCGAGATTGGAACGGACGACGTAGGCATCGAGGAGCTCGCGGCGGGTCGGTCGCCGCACTCGAGCGCCGCGGAAGGGCGAGATCTCGACGACGCCGAGGGCTTCGAGACTCCGGAGCGCTTCCCGGACGGGCGCCTGGCTCGTGCCGAGCTCCTTGGCGACCCTCGTCTCGACGATTCGGGAGTCGGGAGGATAGCGGCCGTTCAGGATCCCTTCGAGAAGGCGATCACGGACCTGCTCGGCGAGCACTTGACGAGACAGGAGACGGGGGGTGGTCACGAAGCGCTCCTTCGGGTCGCGACGGACCCGCTCAGAACCGGAGTGAGGGTCCGGGGTGGCCGGGCGGGGATGACGGCGGCGCGGTACCCGGCTCCCCACGCCACCGGCTCTGACCGGGCTCCACGCAGTCCCACCGGCCACCCTCGTCGCACGCCCTCCTCCTTCCCCAGTCCGCACTCCCTACGATGGGCGGCCTCATCATAGCTGGCGATGGCGATCGGGCCCGACCCGAGCGAGGCTCGCGGCCGTCGCGAGCCAGGCGGCGGTGCCGGGCGACGCTGTCGTCGCCGGCCACGCATTGGCGCTGAGGGGCACGGCGCTGTCGAGCCCGTCGACCGCGGTAGCGGGGCGGCATCCGTCTCGCCGTCGGCGGGCGCGCCCTGCCCGCTCCTCCGACCACGAGCGAAGGTCGACACGGGCGGGCCTCCTGAAGGGCAAGGGAGGGGCGAGCGCCGTTTGCCGACCCGGGGACGGGCGCCGTCCCGTGGGTCTGCGCGGCGATCGTCGATAATCGATCATGGATCATAGCGGCGGTCGGTTGTCGGCGTCAATCCGGCCGCGGCAGGCCTGCTCTCCGACAACGTCCTGGCTGACCCGATCCTAGAACCTAGCCCCTGCCTCCTTCAGCGCTCTTCGCCCTGCCCCGGCACCCTGGGCAGTCGGCCCCGCCCGGCCCCGCCCTCGTCCTCCTCCGCCTCTCCCCGTCCGCCTCGGCCCCGCCCGACCTCGGCAGCTCTCGGGCCGGCGTCCGCCTCGCAACCTCCGTCCCGTGCACCTCGTCTCTCGCGCCCTCCTCCTCCCCGTCCGCCTCCCGGGGCGTGTCTTTCGCGCACATCTTCGAGCCCGGCAGGCCGTTTCGGTCGATATCCGCTCGTCGGGAGTGTGTCTGGGAGGAACACCCCGAGACCGTTCGGGGTCGCGATCGCCGGGCTCCGGTCGAATTCGTCTGTGGGGGACACGCCGACGAACGGGGGATCGGCCCCGAACTGCCCGAGGGCCGCCGCCGACGGCCAGGATGGGACTCCCAGGCACGCCGCCGACGGATCCGTGCGCCGGAGGAACGGCTTCGGCAGGGTGGAAATGGCGATGACGCCTCGTGTGACCGCGGACGCCGGATCGGTGCGCCAGAGGAACGCTTTCGACCGGGGCCGGCCTGGCGCCACCTGATGGGGAGCGGTGCGTGCGCCTGGCACACGGGCCCGCCAAGGAGACCCATCGGGATGGGCGCCGGGAGAGCGACGCGGGATTGGATCGGCGGCGCTGGGAACGATCGGCGGCGACGCCGACCGGGGACTGACCGTGCCGGAGCTGGCAGCAGAGCGGGAGGGGATCGGCGCGGCTGCTGCGCCGGAACTGGGAACGGTCGGCGTTGGCAGCGCTGGCCGACGGCCGGTCGGGGTGGCGGAGCGGGAGGGCGGGTCGCCGACCGAGATTCCGAACGGCCGAGGCTATGTCCGGTCGAGGAGCGCGCGCCAGCCTGGCAGGTCGACGAGCCGGCGCCGGAGCGCGGCGAGGAAGCGAGCTGCGAGTTCCCCGTCGACGATTCGATGATCCGCCGACAGGGTGAGCCGAAGGATCGTCCGGACCCCGATTCCCTCGCCGACGACAACCACCTCCGGGCTCGCGCTCCCCACGGCCAGGATGGCCGCTTCTCCAGGGTTGACGATCGCCTCGAAGGATTCGACACCCAGCATGCCGAGGCTCGCGACGGTGAAGGTACTACCGGTGAGCTCGTCGGGTCCGAGGGTCCCGGCCCTGGCCGCCCCGATGAGTCGGGCGGCGACAGCCTGGATCTCGAGGAGCGAAAGACGGTCGGCATCCCGGATGACCGGCACGAGCAGTCCTCCCGGGACGGCCACGGCGAGGCCGAGGTGGATCCGGCGGCGCGGCCAGAGCAGCACCCCGTCGGTCCGAGCGTTGAGGTCCGGATACTCGGGGAGGGTTTGGGCGGTCGCCGCCAGGATGAAGTCGGCGAGGGAGAGATCGTGGCCTGCGCTTCGAAGCTCGGCCCGCAGTCCGACGAGCGGGGTGACGTCGGCAGCGACGGTGACGCTGAACTGGGGTGTCGTCGCCCAGCCGCTCGTGAGCCGCTCGGCGAGGACCCGCCGCATGCGGCTGAGGGGACGTGGGGCTTCCTCGTCGACCAGTGAGCCGACGGCGCCGGCATCCACCGGGCTAGGTTGCCCGCTCGGGACCGACGGGACAGCAGGCGTCGGCATCGGAGAAGGAGCTCCCGCCGGGCCCCCCAGGCCAGCGGCGATGGCCGCCAGGACATCTCGCTCAACGACACGCCCTCCGGGCCCCGAGCCGACGAGCCGACTCAGGTCGACGCCGCGCGCCGAGGCCAGGCGGGCGGCCCGGGGGCTCACGCCCGCTGCCGAACCGACCGGACGCGGAGCAGCCGGCCTCCGAGTGGGCGGGCGCTCGATGGCCTCCGGCACGGCCTCGCGCTCGGGAATGCCGGGCAGGCCTGCCAACGCGGCCCGAGCCGCCGGCCCGGAGGCGGGGGGCCGGGTGGGGCGAGCGGGCCCGGTGGGGACCTCGATCCCCGGCTGCCCCGGCGTCGGACCGACGGCGGAGGGTGGTTCCGGGATCGGAGCCGGGGCAGCGGTCGGGATCGGCTCGGGCGAGACCGGCGGTGTGGTCGAGCCCGGCGGTGCGGGCGAGACCGGGGCCGGCCCGTGCGGCGCTGGCTCGCGTGCGGTCGGCGGCCCAGCCGGGGATGGCTGGGGCGAGACCAGCGGCGAAGGCTGGGATGGCTCGGGCGGAGCTGACGCGAGGCCAGTCGGTTGCGAGACTGGCAGTGCGGCCGGGGGTGACTCCGCCGGGATCGCCTCGCCCGGCTCGCCGATATAGGCGCAGATCGTGTTCACCGGGACCGTCTCCCCCTCGCCGAAGAGACGCCGAAGAAGGACGCCCTCGTCGAACGCCTCGACGTCCATCGTCGCCTTGTCGGTTTCGATCTCGAAGAGGACGTCGCCCCGCCGAACCGGGTCGCCCTCCGCCTTGTACCAGCGGGTGATCGTGCATTCCTCGGTCATTTGACCGGGCTTTGGCATCCGAACTGGGTGGGCCATGGCTCTCGTTCCTCTGCGACGCGTCGGCTTCGGCCTCAAACCAGGCCAAGCGCAGCTTCGACGATGTCGTCGACGCTCGGCAGGAAGGCGCGCTCCAGGCTCTCGGCCTGGGGCGAGATCCCGTTCGCCGCCCCGACCCGGGCGACGGGTGCGTCGAGGTCGTCGAAGGCAGCCTCCTGGATCCGGGCCACGACCTCGTTGACGAAACTCCCGATGAGCACCGTCTGGCTGGCGACGAGACAGCGGCCCGTTCGCCGGACGGAGGCGAGGACCGTCTCGATGTCGAGGGGGACGAGACTCCGCAGATCGACGACCTCGGCTTCGAGACCCCGTTCGACGGCGAGCCGCTCGGCCGCAGTCAAGAGGTCCGGCACGGCGGGGCCCCAGCCGACGAAGGTGAGATCGCGACCGGCCCGGACGACCTTAGCGACCCCGATCGGGACGACGTACTCGCCGACCGGCACGGCGCCCCGGCTCGGATAGAGGGCCTGGCTCTCGACGAAGAGGACCGGGTTGTTCGTCCGGATGGCGGCCACGAGGAGGCCCTTGGCATCGGCCGGCGTCGCCGGGTAGACGACGTAGAGGCCCGGGATGTGGGCGAAGACGCTCTCCAGGGACTGCGAGTGCTGGCCTCCGTACCCCTTCCCCGCCCCGACGGAGGCGCGGATGACGAGGGGGACCTCGAGCTGGCCGCCGCTCATGTAGTGCCACTTCGCGGCCTGGTTCGCGATCTGGTCGGAGGCCATGAGGGCGAAGTCCATGTACATGAGCTCGACGACCGGTCGCAGCCCGACGATGGCCGCCCCGACGGCGGTCCCGCAGATGGCTGCCTCGCTGATCGGGGTGTTGAAGACTCGCCGCCGACCGAAGGTCTCCAGGAGACCCTTCGTGACCTTGAACGCACCGCCGTAGTCGGCGACGTCCTCGCCATAGACGATGACCCGCGGGTCGCGGAGCATCTCCTCGACGAGAGCCTCCCGGATCGCCTCGCGGTAGGTGATCGTCCCCGCCGCGTCCCGCTGCGCCTCCGGAGGCGGGGCGTGGATCGGCTCGACCCGGAGGTCGGCGGGAGGCGGACCAGCGACCCGGTCTGTGTAGAGGTAGCGGAGGACGTCCCCCGGGTCGGGATCGACACCTCGGGCTGCTCGGATCGCCGCCCTCGCGTTCCGATCTCGGGCGGCAGCCTTCATGGCCTCGATCCGAGCGGCATCGGCGACGCCCGTTTCGAGGAGCTGGCGCTCGAAGGTGACGAGGGGATCGATTGCCCGCCAGGCGGCCTCCTCCTCCCGCGTCCGGTACTCGTACCGGGGGTCCGAGAGGGAGTGGCCGTAGTAGCGGTACGTGCTCGCCTCGAGGAGGACGGGCCCGCCGCCGGTCCGGCAGCGGTCGGCAGCCCGCCGGACGGCCTCGCGGACGGCGAGGACGTCCATCCCGTTCACGACCTCGGCCGCCATGTTCCCTTCCTGGAAGCCGGCGCCGCGCCGGGCGAGGTGGCGAACGCCCATGACCTCGTCGTCGGTCCGATGGGTCATCCCGTAGTGGTTGTTCTGGATGAGATAGACGATGGGGAGGCCGTACGGCCGTCGGCCGGCGAGGTGGTTCGTCCACTGGGCCTGGCAGGCCCAGTTCAGCGACTCGAGGACGACGCCGTTCGCGTAGGCCCCGTCCCCGGCGAAACAGCAGACGATCCGATCCTCGCCCCGGTAGCGGATCGCCATGGCCGCGCCGGTGGCGATCGGGACGCTGCCGCCGACGATGGCGTTCGCTCCGAGATGACCGGTCGAGAAGTCGCCGATGTGCATCCCGCCACCCCGCCCGTGGCTGTAGCCCTCTTCCTTGCCGAAGAGCTCGGCGATGATCCGGAAGAGGTGCTCCTCGAGGGCCGCTTCCAGGAGCGACGGCCGGTCGCCGTTGAGGCCCGGCACCCGGGCCCGGAGGGCTTCGTCGCTCATCCGTCGGATGGCGGCGAATCCCTTCGCCACCGCGTCGCCGTGGCCGCGATGGGAGCTCGTCACGTAGTCGTCGGGCCGGAGGGCATTCGCCGCCCCGACCGACGTCGCCTCCTGCCCGATCGAAACGTGCGTCGGGCCGCGGTAGTCGAAACCCGGCAGGGGCTCGTAGCCGCCGGAGCGGAGGCGGACGATCATCTCTTCCAGCTCGCGGATGGCGAGCATGTCGTCGAAGAGGTCGAGGGCCTCGGCCGGGCTGATCGTCCCCTGCCGAAGCTCGGTCGCGAGGTCGCCCCGGTACCGGAAGCCGACGATCGAGCCGCACGCCTCCTCGAAGGGCCGGAAGTCCGGCCGCAGGTCGCTCAGATAAATCGGCTCGTCGTCGGCCGGCGGTCGATCGGCCGGGGTCGCTGTCGTCGTCTCGGTCATCGGGTCCTCCGGATCAGATCGCTCCGACTTCGCCGTGCGTCGGCTCGATCGGCGTGGCCACTGGGCGGAGCTACTCATCGGCTCGGCCTCAACGGGCGACGACGACCCGGATCCCGCGTCGGGTCAGGGCGCGGAGCGATCGCTCGTCGATCCCCTCGTCGGTGACGAGGATGTCGACGCCCTCGAGGGCGCCGGCGCGGGCGAAGGATCGGCTGCCCAGCTTCGTGTGGTCGGCGAGGAGGATGACCTCCCTCGCTCGGGCCATGACGAGCTCCTTCGTGTACGCCTCGGCCGGGTCGGTCGTCGTCAGGCCCTCCTCGAGGGAGAGGGCGAAGGTGCCCATGATCGCCCGGTCGACCCAGAGCTCGGAGAGGAGGAGGCGAGTCAGGGGGCCGACGATGGCCCGGCTCCGCGGGCGGACCTCGCCACCGACGACGATGAGTCGGGGGCCTCGGCCGAGGAGCTCGACGGCGACCGGGAGGCTGTTCGTGACGACCGTCAGCCGATCCCAGCCGTGGAGGAGCCGAGCGAGGGCAAGGACGGTGCTCCCGCTGTCGAGGTAGAGGGTGTCCTCGGGACCCAGGAGCCCGACCGCCGTCGCTGCGATCCGCTCCTTCTCCGCGGCCGCGCTCGCCGCCTTCGCCTCGAAGTGGGGCTCGTCGAGGCGGGCGTCGAGGGCGACGGCCCCGCCGTGGACTCGACGGAGCCGACCGGCTGCGGCGAGGGCGTTGAGGTCGCGCCGCACGGTCGCCGGCGAGACCCCGAGGACGCCGGCGAGCTCCTCAAGCCGAACGGCCCGCCGAGCCTCGACGACGGCGAGGAGGCGCTGGCGGCGGGCGGCAGCGAGATCACGCTCCTGTGGCGCTCGCTCCGTATCGATCACGATCGCGCTCATTCGTGCAGAATCTAGCACGAACGCTCCGGGTCTGTCGGCGGCGAGCGATCCAGAGACGAAGCGGCCGGTCGCCCGAGTCGCCCGGTTGCGGCGACCCGGCACGACCGGCCGGCTCGGCGAGCTCGGAGATCGCCGATCGAGGAGCCCGGAGCTCCTAGCGCTCCTCGACGGGCTTCGAGAACATGATCGTCACGTTGAACCACCCGAGGATCGCCCCCAGGATCCCGGCCAGGACGGCAGCGACGCCCGTGGCGAGGGGGACGACGAGGGGGTCGAGGTGGCCGAAGACGCTCGCGTATTGACCAGTGAAGTACGTTGCTAGGCCCATCGAGATGCCGTTGAAGAACGGCAGTCCGCCCGGGCCCTGGGTGACGGGCAGGAACTTCATGGCGTAGATGACGGGCAGGAAGGCGATGAAGAAGCCGACGATGATGGCGACGTCGCCGTCGGTGACGAGCTTCGCGCTGGGCAGGAGCTGGCCAACCAAGACCGTGAAGACGAGGACGACGGTCGCCCCGATGACCCCGAGGATGTAGGCTGGGATCATGATCTTCAGGGCGTCGGGCTTCGCCCCGAGGGCGAAGTACTCGGCCCACACGATGAACGCGACCCAGAGTGGCAGGTTCCAGCTTCCGAGCCAGAGACCGAACGGCAGGCTGACGACGACGGTGATCGCCACGGCCAGCCAGAGCGGAATCGTGTCCTTGGTCTGCACCTCGAACCTCCCTACGAGGGCCGATCGGGCGGAGCCGACCGGCCGGTTGCCGGTTGGAGCAGAGGGGGCCTGCTCGCATGCGGCCTCGGGCGCGAGCTCGCCAACGCCCGCCGGGACGCGGGGCGCGCATCGATAATCGATGATAGTTCGGCGAGCGCCGGAGAGAACCGCCATTCCGCACCCCCAGCGGGGGCCGTTCAGCCCTGGACAAGGGGTTGCTCGAGGGCCCGACCCGACGAAGCCGCTCCCGGCCACGACGACCATCCAGGCCGCGCGGCCTCGACGGGTGAAGCTGCCGCCGACCGCGCCGTCGGCTGCCGACGGTCCCGCACCTCTACCCCGGCGTCCGCGATGTCGGGGCTCGGGACGCTGACACCAGCCGTCGGCTGCCGACGGACCGGGCACCTGTATTTGGCGTGCCCGGGGCTCGCCTGACCGCGGTTTCGAACGATGGCTCCCCCAGGGAGGTCGATGCCGGCCGATCAGCGACCCCGAACGAAGGTCTCGATCTCCGCGGCGACCTGGCCGGCCGAGAGGCCGTACATCTCGAGGAGCGCCTCGTTCGGCCCCGACTCCGGGTAGACGTCCCGGAGGCCGATCCGGTGGAGGCGCGTCGGACGCCGCTCCGAGAGGACCTCGGCGACGGCGCCGCCGAGGCCGCCGTAGATCGTGTGTTCCTCGACGGTGACGACGAGACCCGTTCGGTCCGCTCCGGCGAGGACGGCTGCCTCGTCGAGGGGCTTGAGCGTCGGGACGTGGACGACGTGGGCCTCGATCCCCCGCTCGGCGAGGAGCTCGGCCGCATCGACGACCCGGGGCGTCTGGGCCCCCGTGCTGACGAGGGTCACGTCGCGACCCTCCCGGACGACGACCGCCCGTCCGAACTCGAAGCGGTAGCCGTCGTCGAAGAGGCGCTGGGTCGGGTCGCGAACGAGCCGGACGTAGCAGAGGCCGTCGTAGGCCGCGGCCCAGCGGAGGGCCTGGGCCGCCTCGACGTCGTCGGCCGGAGCGACGGCGACCATGTTCGGCATCGCCCGGACGATCGTCAGGTCGTCGACGATGATGTGGCTCATCCCCGTCCGGCCGGTGAAGAGACCGGCGTAGCCGGGAGTGAGCTTGACGTTCAGCCGCGGTTGGGCGACGAGGACCCGCACCTGGTCGAGGGGTCGGACGATGGCGAAGGCGACGAAGGTACTGACGAAGGGCACGAGCCCCATCGTCGCCAGACCGGCTGCCGTCCCGATCATGTTCTGCTCGGCGATCCCCATTTGGAGGTACCGATCGGGGTGGGCCTTCTCGAAGATGTCGGCCCGGGTCGAGCTGCCGACGTCGCCGTCGAGGACGTAGACGCGGGGGTCCTCGTCGGCGATGGCGGCGAGGGTCTCGCCGAAGACCTCGCGCATCGGCCGGCCCATCGGCAGCGTCATCGCCCGCCTCCTTCCGTCGCCACCGGCTCGCCGAGCTCGGCCATGGCGGCTGCGAACTCCTCGGGCTTCAGCGCCCGGGTGTGCCAGTAGTAGTGGCCCTCCATGAACGAGACGCCCTTGCCCTTCACGGTGTGGGCGATGACGACCGTCGGCCGGCCGTCGCCCTCGGCGGCCGCCTCGATGGCCGGCACGAGCGCGGCGAGATCGTGACCGTCGACCTCGATGACCCGCCAGCCGAAGGCCGACCACTTCGCCGCGAGCTCGCCGGGCACCTGGGGCGGAAGCCGGCCGTCGGGACCGTCGCCGGGCCAGCCGTACTGCTGGAGCTTGTTGTGGTCGACGATGGCGACGAGGTTGTCGAGCCGATAGCGGGCGGCGACCATCGCCGCCTCCCAGACCTCGCCCTCCTGGCACTCTCCGTCGCCAACGAGGACGTAGGCCCGGACCGGGCGCCCGGTGAGACGCGCCCCGAGGGCCATCCCGAGGGCAGCGCTGATCCCCATCCCAAGGGACCCGGTCGACATGTCGAGCCCCGGCAGGCGGGTCATGTCGGGATGGCCCTGGAGCCGGGAGTGAGCCGCGTCGAAGGTGAGGAGCTCCTCGACCGGGAAGTAGCCCCGGAGGGCCATCGCCGCGTAGAGGGCGATCGAGGCGTGTCCCTTCGAGAGGACGAAGCGGTCCCGGTCCGGCCAAGCTGGCTCCTCCGGCCGGACCCGGAGGATCCGGAAGTAGAGGGCGGCCAAGATCTCGGCCGCCGAGAGGGGTCCGCCGAGGTGGCCGGCCTGGGCGTGGTAGACCGCCCGGACGACCTCGACCCGAATCCGCCGAGCGATCTCCCGAAGGCGGGCGAGCTCGGCCTCGTCGAGCGGCGCGGCGGGTCCGCTCGCCGGAGCGGGCGCGGCGGGTCCGC
>JBHORA010000143.1:0-21792 GCA_042408535.1 Chloroflexota bacterium
GGTCTTCGTCGGTGAAGCCGATCGCCTTCAGCATCGCCCGAGCCGGGGCGCGGTCCGGGCCCTCGGTCAGGGCGGCGCTGTGCCGCTTCGCCGGATCGGGTGGGCGGTGGTACGGGTGGCTGTCGGGCATCGTGGCACGTCCTCGCGTGGCTGGGCGGTCTGTGGCGGAGCCGGTCGGGAGGGTCTCGGCCGTGGCCGGGCGCCGCTCCGTGCGGGTCTCCTCCCCAGTCTAGGCCGCGGGGCCGGCCGGCGGTGGCGCGCGCTGGCCATCTCGCCCGCGGCCTTCACCTCGCTCGCCCGCGGCCTTCACCTCGCTCCCCCGCGGCCTCCACCTCGCTCCCCCGCGCTTGCCTTCTCGCTCGCCCGCGGCCTCCACCTCGCTCGCTCGACGAGGAGCGGGCAGACCTTGTCTGGGAGTCCGAAGCGCTCCGAGAGGAAGACAAGGCGGGCGACGGGGGTTGGCCGCGTTATCGCCGACCCCCGTGTACATCCTCCGGTCCCGCATCCACGGGGCTCCCCCCGTCCGTAGCGACGAGCCCCTCCGGTGACGTCGCGGCCTGCGCGACCTCGGGACCGCCGGCCGACCGCCGCCGGAAGGCGAGCCGGGGCCGGGGGAACGTGGCGGCGACGGCTCGGAGTTCGACCCAGGAGAGTTCTCGCTGGCCCATGATCCCTCCCGGCCGGAAAACGATGACGAGGATGAAGAAGGCCGCTAGGAGAATGCCGCTCATCCCGTAGAGCAGAGTTGCGTCCTCGATCCGCCGGAGTGCCTCGGCGATGGCCACGACGGAGACGGTTCCCAGTACGGAGCCGGTCACCGATCCCATCCCACCGACGACGAGCATCGTGACGACCCGGAAGGTGAGGTCGAAGTAGAAGACCGTCGGCGAGAACGAGGTGATGAAGTGGGCGTAGAGGGATCCAGCGACGGCAGTGAAGAAAGCGCTGACGACGAAGGCGACCAGGCGGGGCCGAAGGATGGAGACTCCCACCGCCTGGGCGGCCCAACGGTCGGCTCGCTGGGCGAACATCTCCCGACCGAGGGAAGAGTGCTTGAGGCGCCAGATCACGAGGACGCTCAGGACGGCCCAGCCCCAGGCCCACCAGGTGTTCGTGTACGGCGTGACGTTGGAAAAGGTGCGTGATCCCCGGGTGAAGTCGTCGGCGTTGAAGAGGATCACCCGGACGATGACGAGAAATCCCAGGGTGGCGACGGCGACGAAGTGGCCCGAGAGCCGAAGGAGGACCGCTCCGACGACGAGGGCGAGGATGGCCACCAGGATCGCAACGAGGATCGTCGCCGCGAGCCAACCGACGGGAAGCGGACCGACCATCTGGTCGAAGTGGACGCCAGCCAGCCAGCTGGGCAGGCGCGGCAAGTAGTCGGCCTTCGCTCGCAGCGGGAGCGTCAAGATAGCCGAGATGTAGGCTCCGAGGGCCATGAAGCCGATGTGGCCGAGGGAGAAGACGCCGGTGAAGCCCGAGGCCAGGTTCAGGCTGACAACAAGGATGAGGAAGATCGCCAGGTTGATGAACAGCCCCTGCCAGAAGACCTGCCCCGATGCGTCGAGCAGGGCAAGCACGACGACGAGCAGGCCGCCCAGGACGACGTTCTGGCCGGCCCGTCGGGCGAGGCCGGGTCCGCCTGAAGTCGGTCCGCTCACGGCGTCTCCTCCCGGGTGGCGCGGAGGATCCCGTTCGGACGGAAGAGGAGCATGAGAATGAGGAAGAGGAACACGAAGGCGTCGCGATAGCTCGCTAGGCCAGCCGGGAACAGCGTCGCCAGGACGTCGTGGACGGGCTGGGAGACGGACCCTGGCGGCAGGATATCGGCGATCCCTGCGAGGGACGTTGGGATGACCTCGAGGAGGCCGAGGGCGTACCCGCCGACCACGGCACCCGTCAGGCTGCCGAAGCCGCCGATGACGGCGGCGATGAAGGCCTTGAGGACTGGGGTGAACCCGAGGTAGGGGTTGATCTGGCCCGCCTGCGATGCGTAGAGGAACCCTGCGACCGCCGCGAGCCCGGAGGCGATGACGAAGGCCGTCGCTACCACCCGATTGACGCGGATCCCCATGAGCTGGGCGGCGGTGAGGTCCTCGGCCGCCGCCTGCATTGACAGCCCCAGGCGCGTGCGGGTCACGAAGATGCTGAGGAGGACGAGGAGGACGATCCCGCTCCCGAAGCTGGCGAGGTTGACGCGCGGGACGGTGAGCGGCCCGAAAGCCACGACGCCGTCGAGGCCAGGCGGCGCTGGGAAGGCGATCTGGATAGGCTGGCCGGCGAACCGGCTGGCAAGGAGGACGCCGTTCTCCAGGATCTGGCCGACGGCGAACGAGGTGAGGAGGACGGCGACGTCCGGGGCGCCGCGGATGGGCCGGTAAGCGATCCGCTCCATGAGGAGGCCGACCAGGATGGTCCCGGCGACCATGACCACCAGGGCGGCCGGCAGCGGGAGGCCGGCGAACAAGGCGAAGGCCGCGAGGTAGGCGGCGACCATCATGATGTCGCCATGGGCGAAGTTGATGAGTCGAAGGATTCCGAAGATCATCGCCAGGCCGACGGCCATGAGGGCGTAGAGACTGCCGGCGCTGAGGCCGTTGACGATCTGCTGGAGGACGTAGACGTCCATCGTTCAGTGTCCCAGGTACGACCGCTCGATGCGGGGATCGTGCCGAAGCTCCGCAGCCGTTCCGCTGAGGCTGACCCGGCCGGTTTCGAGGACGTAGACGCGGTCGGCCACGTCGAGGGCGTGGTGCACGTTCTGCTCGACGAGGAGAATCGTCAGGCCCTCCTCTTTGAGCTCGGTGATAATCCGGAACACCTGCTCGACGATGATCGGGGCAAGTCCCAGGGACGGTTCGTCGAGGATGAGGAGGCGCGGTCGACTCATGAGGGCCCGGGCGATGGCGAGCATCTGCTGCTCGCCACCCGACAGGGTGCCGGCCGCCTGGCGCAGCCGTTCCCGCAGGATCGGGAAGAGCGACTCCATCCGTTCGAGATCGCGCCGAACCTCGGACCACGGGCGCTGGACACCGCCGAGGATGAGGTTCTCCCGGACCGTGAGCCGTCCGAAGACACGCCTTCCCTCCGGGCAGTGGCTGATCCCGAGGGCGACGATCTCCTCCGGTGTCGCTCGGGTGATCGCCCGGCCCATGAAGCGGATCGCCCCGGCCCGGGGCCGAACGAGGCCCGAGATGGCCCTGAGGGTCGTCGACTTTCCAGCGCCGTTCGAGCCCAGAATCGCCACGAGCTCCCCCTGAGCGACGTCCAGCGACACGCCGTGGAGCGCTCGAATGCTCCCGTAGGCGACCTCCAGGTCACGGACCTCAAGCACTGCGCGCCTGCCCGATGTAGGCAGCGATAACGTCGGGGTGGTTGCGGACCGATGCCGGGTCGCCGTCGGCGATGAGAACGCCGTGGTCGAGGACCTGGATCCGCTGGCAGAGGTTCATGACCAGGGGGATGTCGTGCGCGACGAGGATGATCGTCAGGTCGAGGCGATCCCGAAGGCGGCGGATGAGGGCGAGCAAATCGGACGTCTCGGTGGGGTGCATCCCAGCGTTGGGCTCGTCGAGGAGGAGAAGGCGCGGCCGTGAGGCCACCGCGCGGGCGATCTCCAGCCGCCGCTGGTCGCCGTAGGCGAGGCTCTGGGCAGGCCGGTCGGCGAGGTCGCGGAGACCGACGAGCTCGAGGAGCCCGAGGGCCTCGTCGTGGATGCGCTCCTCCTGGCGACGGTAGGTTCTTGTGGCCGCGATGGTGGCCCAGAGGGAATAGCGATACCGGCGCTGGACGGCGACCTTGACGTTGTCGATGGCCGTGAGGTCGCCGAAGAGCCTGATGTTCTGGAACGTTCGTGCGATGCCGAGCCGGGCGACCTCGGCGGGAGGACGATGGGTGATCTCCCGCCCCTCGAGGTAGATCGCTCCGCTCGTCGGTCGGACCATCCCGGATAGAAGATTGAAGAGCGTCGTCTTCCCGGCGCCGTTCGGGCCGATGACGCCGTGGATGATCCCCGCCGGGAGGCGCACGCTGTAGTCGGACAGCGCGAGGAGCCCGCTGTAGCGCTTCGTAAGCTGGCGCACCTCGAGGAGCGCCGGACCGTCGATCTCGGGCACGGTGGCCACCCAATCCTCCTGGGACTTCCCACTCCGGACCGGGGTCGACAGTCGCTCGCCGGGGCTCGGCAACACCGCACCGGATCCGCTCCGGCTCACCCCCGAGCACGACCTTCCGCGGTCGGGAGCGTGATGCCGGCGACTATCGCACACGGAGACGAAGAGCGTCAAACCGGTCCGGCACCCGCCGGATCTTGCCCCGCCACGCTCCGCGGCCCGAACCGGGCTACCATCGGAAGCGGTCGCCGGGACGCCCCGGAGGAGGGCGTCCCCGTGGCGCTCCACGGTCCATCGCCCGTCAGGGTGGGAGGTCAGGATGCCAACGACCATCGAGGACGTCGTCGCCCGAGCTCGCCAGGATGGGATCCGCCTGGTCCGCTTTCTGTACTGCGACCCGTCGGGGATCATTCGGGGCAAGAACGTCCACATCGATTTCCTCGAGGCGCGAATGCGAGGCGGCGTGGGGCTGACGCGGGCTCAGAACGCCATCAACCTCCTTGAGCAGCTGGTTCCTGTGGAGGGGATGGAACCCGTCGGGGAGATCCGGATCGTGCCCGACCCGGAGACCTACTCGATCCTGCCGTGGGTCCCCGGCACAGCGAGCCTGATCTGCGACCAGCTCGATCACGACTGGCAGGACTGGGGAGCCTGTTCGCGGAGCTTCCTCAAGCGGGCCGTCGCTGCCGCCGCCGAGGCCGGGATCGTCGTCAAGGCGGCCTTCGAGAACGAGTTCTACCTCGCCGAAGAGGTTGACGGCGAGATCCGACCCTACGGGAACGGGCCGGTCTACTCTTCGGCCGGGATGGATCGGGTGGCGCACGTGATCGACGACATCGTGGCGGCCCTCGAGATCCAGGGCATCGGCGTCGAGCAGGCCATCAACGAGTACGGGGCCGGTCAGCAAGAAATTGCGGTTCGCTACGGCGATGCCCTCCGAGCCGCGGACACCCAGATCAAGCTTCGCGATACCGTCCGGGGCGTGGCGGAGGTCAAGCACCGCCTCATCGCCTCGTTCGCCGCCAAGCCCTTCGGCGACCAGATCGGATCTGGGGCCCACATCCACTTCAGTCTCTGGTCCCTCGATGGGCGCGTGAACCTCCTCTACGACCCAACGGCTGGCCCCCGCTTGGTGTCCGAGCTCGGGCGCCGTTTCATCGCCGGCATCCTCGATCATCTGCCGGCCCTCGTCGCGCTCACCTGCCCGAGCTACAACTCGTACGAACGCCTGCGCCCCCAGGCCTGGGCGGGCTCGACGGTCTCCTGGGGGCCCGACAACCGGGAGGCCGCCTTGCGCGTGACCTCGCCCTTCCGGGGCCGGGAGATGGAGTCGACGAATTTGGAGCTGAAGACCTGCGACCCGAGCTGTAACCCGTACCTCGCCCTCGGCGGCCTCATCTTGGCCGGGCTCGATGGCATCCGGCGCAGCCTCGAGCCGCCGGACCCCGCCCTCCACGACCCAGCAGTGCTCTCCGACGAGGAGCGCCGGCGATGCGGCATCCGACCCCTCCCGGCCTCTCTCCGAGACGCCATCGCGGCACTCCAGGGTGACGGCGTCCTCTTCCCGGCCCTCGGGGACCTCCTCGGACGTTGCCTCGTGGCGGTCCGGACGGCCGAAGCGGCCGCCTTCGAAGCGATGACCCCCGAGGCGGCCCGGCTCGCCCACCTGAGAGTCTTCTGACGGCGATCGGTCTCGCTCCGGCAGTCACGAGCCGCGGTGCCGATGGGAGCGTTCAGCGCAGGTTTCGGCGGTCGGCGGATCTTCCGGGTTGCCGTCGGTTCCGTGTCTGCCCGATCATTGTGTCGCCGGACGCCGCTCCTTGGCGGATTCGGCGTCCGTCCGGTCCGCTGACCACAGGAGGCAGGGCATGTTCACCAACGTCCGAGTCGTCGATCTCACCCAGACCCTCCATTCGGGCACGGTCATGTGGCCGGGTGCGCCGGCGCCGATGGCGGAGACCATCCTGACCGTCGCCCACGATGGCTTCTACAACCGTCGATTGACGTTCATGGAACACAGCGGAACCCACTTCGACGCTCCGTGCCACATGGTGGAGGGGGCGGAGACCGTCGATCAGATCGGTCCCGACCGGCTCTTCTGCCCGGTCGCCGTCATCGACATCAGCGCCCGCTGTGCCGGCGATCCGGACGCCACCCTCACCCTCGAGGAAGTTCACGCCTTCGAAGCGGCCCACGGACGGATCCCGAAGGGCGCTGCGGTCTTCCTCCGGACGGGCTGGGAGGCCTTCAACTCCGATCCGGCTCGTTATGCGGGCGCCCCCGGACCTCTGCGCTTCCCGGGATTCGGCCCGGAGGCGGCCCGCTTCCTCGTCGAGGAGCGAGGTGTTGTCGGGCTCGGGATCGACACCCTCGGCATCGACCCGGGCTCCGATGCCGACTTCGTCGTCCATCGCCAGATCAGCCACCCCCGGGGTGTCTGGCACCTGGAGGGGCTGGAGAACCTCGCTGCGCTGCCGCCTCTCGGGGCCTGGGTCGTCGTGGGCGTCCTGAAAACGAAGGACGGTTCGGGAGGTCCCGCCCGGGTGATCGCCCTCGTGCCGTGACGCTCATTGGTGGAAACGCTCGCGGGAGGAGGGCCGACGATTCGGTGACCGACGATGGCAGTCGGTCGGCCCCCGAGGAGTCCGTCTCGCCACGGCCGATCACCGACGGCCCTCACAGGGAGGTCAACGATCTTCTGGCGTCGGTTCGGCTGCTCGACCATCACGCCCACACGATCCTCCGGGGTCAACTCTCCGCCGAGCGATTCGTCGGGGTCCTCAGCGAGTCGAACCGACCCGAGGCGGCACGCCGGGCCGGGCTGGAGACCCAGCTCGGGGTGGCACTCCGTCGCTGGTGTGCCCCATTGCTCAGCCTTCCGAGGGGGGTCTCCGCGGAGGCGTATCTCGCCCTCCGAGCCACCCTAACGAATACCGACGTCGCGTCGCGGCTCCTCCCGGCGGCCGGCCTCGCAGGCCTCCTCGTTGACACGGGCTATCCCATCGACGACGCGGTCGGACTCGACGAGCTCGAGGGCCTGGCAGCGACGCCGGTACGTGCCGTCCTTCGACTGGAGGCCCTTGCCGAACGGCTCGTCCGCGAGGTGGGGGCGGCGGCCTTCCCAGCTGCCTTCGAGACAGCCCTGGCAGAGGAGGCGAGGCACGCCGTCGCCGTCAAGTCCATTGCCGCCTACCGGACCGGGCTCGACCTCGATCCCCGCTCCCCTGATCGTGCCGAAGTCGTGGCCGCGGTAGGAAACTGGCTGAGGGCCGTCGAGCGAGGCTCCCCACTCCGGCTCACCGACCCCGTCATCGAACGATTTTTGCTCTGGTCCGCGGTCGAGCTGGGCAAGCCGCTCCAGGTCCACACCGGGTTCGGCGACCCGGACCTCGACCTGGACCGGGCGAACCCGCTCCTCCTAACCGAGTTCCTTCGCCGTACGGAGGGGCGCCTGTGGGTTCTTCTCCTCCATACGTATCCCTTCCATCGCGAAGCGGCTTACCTGGCCCACGTCTTCCCGCACGTCGCCTTCGACGTCGGCTTGGCAGTCCACCACAGTGGCATCGGGAGTGAGAGCATCCTCGCCGAAACGCTCGAGATCGCCCCCTGGTCGAAGATCCTCTTCTCGTCGGACGCATGGGGGGTCCCAGAACTTCATCTCCTTGGAAGCTGGCTTTTCCGCCGCGGACTCGCCCGTCTCCTGGGCCGCTGGGTGATCGACGAGGATTGGAGCCCGAGCGACGTCCGGCGGTTCGTCGAGCTGCTCGCGGCCGGAAACGCGCGCGAGATCTACGGGCTGGGGGACGCCGACCTCCGCCCGCAGGAGTAGAGGATCGGTCGACCGTTCCTGATCATGCGGGAGCGCCCGTTGCTCGCCCCGGAAGCTCGAACCCCTGGGCCGAGGCGCACGGCGCTCGCTCCAGAACCGCCCGTGTCTGGCGCCCCACACCGCGGTAATGCTAGGCTACTCTGTCGCTCGATCCCGCAACCGCAATGGAGGAGGAGCATGTTCCGTCGTCTCGTTGCCCTAGGGTTCGTCGTCGGCCTCGTCACCGCGGCGTGCAGTGGAACTGGTGGGGGGGACAAGATCAAGATCGGCGGCGGGTTCGCCCTGACGGGAGACGAGTCGGCGCTCGACCTTCCCGCCGCGAACGGTGCCAAGCTGGCTGTGAAGGAGATCAACGCTGCCGGGGGCGTCCTCGGCAAGCAGATCGACTTCATCGTCCACGACAGCCAGTACAAGATGGACGTGACGGCGCAGACCGCGAAGCAGTTCGTGGAGCAGGACAAAGTCCAGGCGATGATCGGCTACACGGACACCGACTCGGTGCTCGCGTCCGGCCCGACCTTCCAGGCCGCCGGGATCCCGTTCATCACGGTCGGCGCCACCTCGCCCAAGATCCCCTCGCAGGTCGGCGACATGATGTTCCTGGCCTGCTTCGGCGACAACGTCCAGGCAGCAGCCGGGGCCGAGTACGCGTTCAAGAATTTTGGCCAGAGGGCCTACCTGCTCTGGGACAAGGGCGTCGAGTACACGACCCTCCTGGGTGGCTACTTCAAGTCGCGGTTCACGGAGCTGGGCGGCACGATCGTGTTGGAGGACTCCTACGACGACAAGGCGACCGACTTCTCGGCCCAGATCGCCAAGGTCAAGGCACTCCCCAATCAGCCCGACTTCTACTACATCGCGGCGATGCCGTACAACGTCGGGCCGGTCGTGAAGCAGTTCCGCGACGCAGGTCTGACCGGCCCCATCGTCGGCGGTGACGGCTACGACACGCCCGACCTGATCAGTGTTGCCGGGGCGGCCTCAGACAACGTGTACTTCTCCACGCATGCCCTCATGGATGCCACGAACGGTACCGAGGGCATCAAGAAGTTCATTGCCGCCTATAACAAGGAGTACGGTCACGATCCGGAGAACGCCTTCGCCGCCCTCGGCTACGACACCGTCTATCTGCTCGTCGATGCCATCAAGCGGGCAGGCTCCATGGATGCGAAGGCCCTGAAGTCGGCCATCGAGGCGACGAAGGACTTCCCCGGCATCACGGGATCGATCACCTTCTCCCCCGAGAGCCATGTCCCCCAGAAGGGGGTGACGATCGTCGCCGTGCGGGGCGGCAAGTTTACCCTCGGCGCTGAGGTGGTTCCCGAGAAGGTTCCGGCACCGTAGCCGGTCGTTCGATTCGAGCGGTGGAGGGAGTCGACGTCCGTCGGCTCCCTCCACTTGCATTCCAAACTCCAACCACGGCGACTCTGCAGCGGGAACCGCGCGATGCTGGCTCCGACCAGTCGTGGCAATGCCGGATCGCCCCACCGTTGCCGCCACCGTGCTCACAAGACCCCTTGGACGATCGACGTCCTCGTCGACGCCGAGCAACGGCGGACATCCCGGGAGCGCCGCCGAGGAGCCCACGGCGGCGCCGCTAGAAGGCGTCGAACCAGGTCTGGATCTCGTTCGGGTCGCTCGTGCGGGTGAGAGCGAGCGAAAGGAGGAGCCGCGCCTTCCAGGGCACGAGGTCGCCGGCCGCCACCCAGCCCCGGGCCGCCATCGACGGGCTCCGGGCCACCCGCCCCGAACCGACCCGCGACGCGATCACCACGACGACCCCCGCCGCGGCTGCCCGCTCGAGCGCTGCCACTTCGCCTGGCGTCGGATAGCCGGCGCCCGTCCCGCCGCTGACGATCCCCCTCGCCCCTGCAGCGACGAAGGCGTCGATGGCGGTCCCGTCGGCACCGACGTACGAGACGACGACGTCCACCCGCGGCAGCGCCCCGAGACCTCGGACGTCGAAGGGCGGCGGAGCTCCGGCCGCCTGCGCCCTGACGGGGCGGTGGTACCAGACGACCCGTCCGTCGGCGTCGGCCACCCCGAGGGGTCCTGTGTCGCGGGCGACGAAGGCGTCGGTGCGGAACGTCGCTCCCTTCGTCACCTCCCGCGCCGACCAGATCCGGTCGTCGAGGAGGACGAGCGCCCCGAGCCCGGCCGCGCCGGGATCGGCGGCGACCCGGATCGCGTTCAGCAGGTTGAGATCGCCGTCCGAGCTCAAGGCCGACGCCGGCCGCATCGCCCCCGTGACGACGACCGGCCGTTCCGTGCGCGCCGTCAGATGGAGGAAGTACGCCGTCTCTTCCAGGGTGTTCGTGCCATGGGTGACAACCACCCCGTCCGCACCACCGTCGATCGCCTCGTCCACCGTCCGCCACACCTCGAGGAGGTCGCCGTCTCGGAAGGCGTGGCTCGGCCGTGGCCGGAACGGGACCTCGACGACCTCGGCGATCCCGGCGACCTCTGGAACCCGGGCCAGGAGCTCGCCCGGCGACAGGCGTCGTCCCGTTTCGAGGTAGAAGGCGAGGTCGAGCCGGTCGGCCACGAGGGCGTCGATCGTGCCGCCGGTGGCGACGACGGCGATCCGGGGTCGCTTCGCCACGGGTCGGGTCCGAGCGATCCGCTGCGACGGCAGACCGAGCTGGCTACGCGCCGACGGACCCGCCGGCGGTCGTAGCGACGGACCCGCTGCCCGACCCCCCGACGGACCCGCTGCCCGACCCACCGGGGGTCGCAGCGACGGACGCAGCCGCCGCCGGCGCATCAATTCGCTCCGCCGCCGGCGCTTCGATTCGCTCCGCCGGCGCAGCTCCCGTCCCCGTCCCGTGCCAACCCGCCGCCCGCGCCGCCCACACCTCGGCGATCGCCGCCGGCGGCCGGTAGTCTTCGATCCGGTCGATGAGCCGCCGGATCCGCCAGCCGAACCAGGGCCCGAGGGCGTAGAGCGGCATCGGCTGGAGCCAGACCGCGCTCCCGAGGCTGACGGCGTCGGCTCCGGCCCAGAAGTACTCTCGGCAGTCGTCGAAGCTCCGGATCCCGCCGGTGGCGATGATCGGCAGTCGGAGCCCCGCGTCGCGGAGCTCGGCGACAACCCGGAGCCCGATCGGCTTGATCGCCCGCCCCGAGAGCGAGCCGAAGCGGTTTCGCATGAAGGGCCGCCCCGTCGCCGGATCGAGCCGGAGCGCCTTGACGGCGTTGATGGCCGTCACCGCCGCGACTCCGAATCGCTCGGCGAGGCGCGCCTGGGCGACGTAGTCCTCGTCCGGAGAGAGCTTGAGGATGACCGGGTGGCGACTCCGCGGCACGGCGGCGGCGAGGACCTCCTCGAGGATCGTCTCGAAGGGGAAGTTCACGTTGTGGCAGGAGACATTGAACTCGACGGCGGCGATCGACCCGACCGGAGCCCGCTCGTTCACGGTCTCGACGAGGCGGACGAACTCGTCGGCCGAGAAGCCGCCCACCGACACGATCCGGTTGAGGTGGTGGGTCCGCGGAAAATACTCCTCGAAGTAGCGGTCGATGCCGATGTTCGACCAGCCGAAGGCGTTCAGCCAGCCGGCGTCCACCCGCCGGAGGGCGCCGGCGTAGAGGCGAAGCATCGCCGGGAACTCGTGGAGCTTCCAGTCCTCGCGGAGGCTGAAGTGGCCCTCCCGCGGCTCGACGGTCAGGGTCCGGGTCGTCACGGCCCCGAACCGCTCCAGGGGAACCCACTGGGCGATGGGCGACAGCCCGTAGAGGATGAGGCGGCCGGCCGGGGCCCCGTAACCGAGGAGGCTGGCCGAGGTGAGGAGGCGGTTCCGGAGGCGGATGCCGTTGAGGTCGATGGTCATGGCAGTCCTATGATCGCCGGTCGGCGCTTCGGCTGCACGGATTACGGATTCTCGCCGGCGAGCTCGGCGTCGCGCGGGCGAGGCGGGGATGGTGCGCTATGATGGCGACATCATGGCGGCACGAACTCAGATCTACCTCCCCGATACAGAACACCGAAAGGCGCGAATCCGAGCTGCGGAACAAGGCATCTCGCTGTCGGAGTACATTCGCCGACTCGTAAGGCGCGATCTCGAAGGCGTGGGCGCCGGCTCCCCGGCGACCATCGACGAGATCTTCGCTCTCGGTGGCGCGGGCGAGCCGACGGACGTCGGACGGGACAAGGATCGACTCGTCGGTGAGGCGATCGAGGCGGACCGGAGCGGCCGGAGCGCTGCCAGGTGAGCCTCTTCGTCGACACCTCGGCCTTCTTCGCGGCTGCCTACGCTGGCGATCGAAATCACCGCCGGGCGGTCGAGATCCTCCGCGGGCGGACCGACCTCGTCACGACGGACCACGTCCTCGTCGAGTCGTGGATCCTCCTTCGCCACCGGATTGGTCGGGCTGCGGCTGAGAAATTCTGGGCGACCCTCCGTAGACGCGCCGTTGCCATCGAAGCCGTCGGACCAGCTGACCTCGAGGCCGCCTTCGCCATCGGGGACGCCTTCCCGGATCAGGACTTCTCGATCGTCGATCGGACGAGCTTCGCCGTCATGGAGCGGCTCGGCGTGGATGCGGTCGTCGCCTTCGACGACGACTTCGCCATCTACCGCTTCGGGCCCCGTCGCGAGCGGGCCTTCCGCGTCCTCCGCTAGCCCCGCGGGCTGGCCGCGGCCCGAGAGCTGGCCGGGCCCCGAGAGCTGGCCGGGCCCCGAGAGCTGGGCGCGGCCTGCGGGCTGGCCGCGCCCCAGGCCTCGTCGTCGAAGGCGCCGTCGAGGCCGAACGCTCCCGCGACGACCCCTCGGAGCGTGGGCAGCGGGACCGCCCCCTGGCCGAGGAGGACGTCGTGGAAGCGCCGGACATCGAAGGCCGGGCCGACGGCCGCCTCCACCCCGCGGCGAAGCCGGAGGATCTCGAGCTGGCCCGTCTTGTAGGCGAGGGCCTGGCCCGGCCAGACGATGTAGCGATCGACCTCGTTGGCGATGTTGTTCGGGGCGAGGGCGGTGTGGGCGGTCAGGTAGGCGATCGCCTCGTCCCGCGTCCAGCCGAGGGCGTGGAGGCCCGTGTCGACGACGAGCCGGCAGGCCCGCCAGGCGTCGTACGAGAGGATCCCGAACCGATCGATGGGGCCCGAGTAGAGGCCCATCTCGGCGGCCAGCCGCTCGGCGTAGAGGGCCCAGCCCTCGACGACGGCCGTCGTGCCGAGATGGCGACGAAAGGCCGGCAGCTCCGCCCGTTCCTGGGCGAGGGCGATCTGGAGGTGGTGGCCGGGGATCGCCTCGTGGAAGGCGAGGGCTTCGGCCTCGTAGCGGGGCCGCGTCTCGGGGGCGGAGAGGTTGATCCGGTACTCGCCGGGTCGCCGGCCGTCGGCCGCCGGCGGTCGGTAGTAGGCGATGGTCGAGTGCTCCGCCTCGTGGTCGCCCATCGGCTCGACGACGCACGGCGCCGCCGGCAGGCGCCCGAACCAGGCGGGGAGGGCCGCCTGCGCCCGTACCAGGGAACGCTCGGCGAGGGCCCGAATCTCGTCTCCGGTCGAGAAGTGGAGGGCCGGGTCCGAGCGGAGCCGGGCGATGGTCTCGGAAAGGTCGCGCGTCCCGAGCACTCGCCCGCCCAGCTCGGCCAGCTCGGCGTCGATCCGCTCGACCTCGGCCCGGCCGACGGCGTGGAGGGTTTCCGGCGCCAGATCGAGGGACGTGTGGACCCGAACGAGCCGCCGGTACGTTTCGAGGCCTCCGGGGAGCTGGCAGAGTCCAGCCCGGTCATCGGGGCGGGTCCGCGGGAGGACCTCCTCGGCGAGGGTTCGGCGGAGGCGCTCGAAGGCTGGCCGGATATCGTTCTCGACGACGTCGAGAAGGGCGACCCGGAAGCGGTCGAACCCCCCGTCCGCCCCGTCGGGTGGGTGCTGCCGGCCGGGCGCGAGGAGGGCGAGGCGCTCGTTCGGTGTCTCGAGGATCGCCTCGATCTCCTCGATCACCCGCTCGACCGGCGTCCGCGCAGCGACCCGGCCCTCGGCCAGCCCCCGCCGGAGGTTCGCTCCGTGCTCGTCGAGCCAGGGCCCGATGGCCCGCCAGCGCCCGAGCAGGGTCGCCCGCTCCTCGGGCGTTCCGGCCGGCTGGACGTCGGCGAGGTTGAGGGCGGCGATCTGGGGTCCTTCGAGGGGGTCGACCGTCCAGGTCCAGAGGTCGGCTTCGAGCTCGGCGAGGCGACCGGCGATGGTCTCGGCCAGGGCCGAGCGGGTGACGAGGTCGCCGGGCTCGGTGCACTCGGCCGGGTGGAGGGCCGCGAGCCGCTGGGCGAGATCCCCCAACCGGGCCCCTTCGGCGGCGACGGCGGCCGGGGTTCGGTCGGGAAGGCGGTCGTCGTAGCCGGGCTCGCCGATGGTCGTCGCGAAGATGGGCTCGAAGGCGAGGGTTGCCCGCCAGAACGCCTCGCCCAGGGCGTCCAGGGTGGGATGTGCCATGGCCGGCGATGGTAGCGACTCAGCGGAGGCATGGCCCAGTGGCGACCGCCGACGTCCGCCCGATGGCCGGTGCGATCCGGACTGCGACATCGACCGGGGAGAGGGCGTAGCCGATCTCCGGGTCGGCCCGCGACTCGGCGAAGACGAGCCCGCCGACCGTCCCGTCGGGAAGGACGAAGGGGCCGCCGCTGTCGCCGCGGTCGATCTCGGCCCGGAGCTCGAGGATCGACCGCTCGACGGTCGAGCGGCCGTAGATGTCCCGGCCCTCGGCGCTGAGGCGCCGTCCCACGGCGGCCGGCACGACCCGGAGCGGGCCGCCGTTCGGGTAGCCGAGAACGGCGCCGACCGTCCCGCGGGCAGGCTCGGCCGTCGCGAAGCGGAGCGGCGCGGCCCGAAGCCGGGGTGCGTAGAGCAGGGCGACGTCCAGCTCCGGGTCGAAGAGGACGACCGTGGCGTCGACCGTCAGGCCGCCGCCGCTCACCCGCGTCGCCGAGGCGCCGGCGACGACGTGGGCGTTCGTGGCCACGTACCCCCGGGCGACGACGACGCCGCTCCCGAGGAGGGTCGCCCGACAGGCCTGGCTCGTCACCTTGACCGTCGCCCCGGCGGCAGCGGTGCCGATGGCCCGCGCCTCCGCGTCCGAGGGGAGCTCGACCGGAGCTGCCGGGAGCGGCTCGAGGCCGACGAAGACATCGGGCAGGCCCGAGGCGTCGATGAGGGCGGCAAGCTCGTCGACGAAGGCCGTCGGCGGCGGGAGGACGTCGGCCAGGCCGCGGACGACGGTCGAGGTCTGGGCCTGGGCGGCGAGGGTCGGGAAGGGGCCGACGGCGAGGAGTCCACCGGTGAGCCAGGCGACGAGGACGCCCTGGACGGCGCCGACGAGGGCGCCGCCGACCCCGTCGAGGATGCCGAGGAAGCCGCCGTCGATGGCGCTCTGGGCGAGCCGGCCGAGGTACGAGCCGAGACCCTCGCCGACGACGATGGCGCCGAGAAGGCCGGCGAGGACGGCGAGTGCCCGGGGGAGGGGATCGACGCCGGCGAGGAGGTCGGTCGCCCAGGGCAGGGCAAGGATCGCCGCGATGCCGCCCGCTGCCGCTCCGAGGAGCCCGCCGATCTGGGGGAGGAGCCCGGATCTGGCCCCGGCGACGGTTGCCGCGACGACGAGGAGGACGAGGGCGAGGTCGAGGAGGTTCACCCACCGAATGGTCGCACGGCCGCCTCCGGTGTGTCGACCGGTCGGTGAACGTCATGCGAGGCTGCCGGCCCCAGACCGGCCTGGTTGGGCGCGGCTCGCCGCCGATGTGGCGGGCCAGTGTCACGGCCTCGGACGAGGCCGAACACCCGCCATCCAAACCGGATCTGCAATCGGGTCGTTGCCGACGCTGGCGCCGTGGACGAACGACCCGCGGCAGAGCGGCCGCAGCCGTAACCGCAGCCGCTGCGCCAGCGTCGGCCTGGACGGCGGGGGCTCCGGGACGGCCGATGAGAAGCCCCCGCGGACGCTTATTCCTCCGGCTTGAAGAGACTGACGATCGCCTCGAAGATCGGCGGGAAGGTCAGGGCGAAGCCGATAAGAACGAGGACGAGGGCGACCGCCAGCCAGCGGTTGAAGTTGACCTCCTTGCCTCGGTTGACGACATGGAGCACGATCCAGGAACCGAGGAAGGCGATCGTGGCGAGGATCGCCTTGCCAGAGAGCGGCCCGACGCCGCTACCGAGCCCGAAGTTCGCGTCGAACTTCAAGAAGCCGTTGATGTCCGAGCTGATCTCGCTGAGGACAACGAGGAGGCCGAGAACTGCCGAGCCGATCCCGGCGGCGACGAAGGCGGCGGCGACCGGACCGTTGGGCTTCGTTTGGACGTCCTGCATCGATCGACTCCTCATGCGACCGGGGCGGCCTTCGTGATGAAGGCTCCGAACAGGCCCGCCACCCTCGTGGCCGGCGTCCTCCTCATGTTCGTTCGCGAAACCCGCGGCCTGGCCGTCGCCCTCATCGTCCTGGCGGCCGCCGGAACCCTCGCGGCAGGGGCGCTCTTCGGCGTCGGGGCTGCCTTCGTGGTCCTGGGGGCCATCTTGGCGCTGCGCGTCGACCGCTCCGTGCCACTGACCTGAGGGCTCGGCCGAGCAGGCGACTCGGGGACGCTGCAACGGCGCCGGAGTGGACGCGGAGCTCGTGACGGAGCTCCGGCCGCAGGGCAGGCGCGGAGCTCATGACGGAGCTCCGGCCGCAGGGTGGACGCCTCAGGACACCGTCGCGAGCGTGTTGACCCGGGGCGGATGGGCAGCTTCCCAGGCTGCGATCTCGGGCTCCTTGGCGAGGAGGTAGCCGAGCTCGTCGGTGCCGGCGAGGAGCATCATCTTGGCGAACGGGTCGACGTCAAACGGCAGATCCTCGTCGCCGGGGAGGTAGACCCGCTGGGCTTCGAGATCGACGGTCAGCTCGACCTCCGGGTCCCGCTCGACGAGCTCGAAGAGGTGGCGATGCTGCTCCGGCGTGACGACGATCGGCAGGAGCCCGTTCTTGAGGGCGTTGTTCCGGAAGATGTCGGCGCAGGAGGTCGTAATGACCGACCGGATTCCCCAGGCGACGAGGGCCCAGGGGGCGTGCTCGCGGGACGATCCGCAGCCGAAGTTGTCGCCGGCGAGGAGGATCCGCCGCCCGGCCATCTCCGGCCGATCGAGGACGAAGGGCGGGTCCTTGAGGCGGCCGTCCGCCTCGAACCGCCAGTCCCGAAAGAGCGCCTCGGCGAGGCCGGCCTTGTCGGTCACCTTCAGGAAGCGGGCGGGAACGATCTGATCGGTGTCGATGTTCTCGACCGGGAGCGGGATGACTTTGCTCGTGAAGGTCGTGAAGGGCTCGGCCATGATCGACGGTCTCCTCAGCGGGCGCCGCGGGCGGCGATGACCTCGATCCCGGGCAGGGTCCGCGGGTCGGTGATGGCCCCCGTGATCGCCGTCGCGGCGGCGGTGAGGGGCGAGGCGAGGAACGTTCGACCGCCCTTCCCCTGGCGGCCCTCGAAGTTCCGGTTCGAGGTGCTGATCGCGTACTGACCCGGGGCGAGCTCGTCGCCGTTCATGGCGATGCACATCGAACAGCCGGCCTCGCGCCATTCGGCTCCGGCGGCCCGGAAGATGTCGGCGAGGCCTTCCCGCTCGGCCTGGCGCTTCACTTCACTGGAGCCCGGGACGACCATGAGCCGAACGCCGGGGGCGACCTTCCGATCGCGGAGGACGGAGGCGGCGAGCCGGAGGTCGGTGATCCGGCTGTTCGTGCAGGAACCGATGAAGACGACATCAACCTTCTGGCCGAGGAGCGGCTGACCCGGTCGGAGGTCCATGTACTCGAGGGCGCGCTCGAGGGCCCGGCGGGCGCCGGGGTCGGAAAGCTCCTCGGGCGTCGGGATCCGGCCCGTGATCGGGATCCCCATGCCCGGGTTCGTCCCGTAGGTCACCATCGGTTCGAGACGGGAGGCATCGATGGTGACGCTCTTGTCGAAGCGGGCGCCCTCGTCGGTCGGGAGCTGCCGCCAGCGGGCGACGGCCGCCTCCCAGGCAGCGCCCTTCGGGGCGTGGGGGCGGTCGGCGAGGTACTCGAAGGTCGTCTCGTCGGGGGCGATGAGGCCGGCCCGGGCTCCGCCCTCGATGCTCATGTTGCAGATCGTCATCCGCTCTTCCATCGAGAGGGCGCGGATCGCCTCCCCGCGGTACTCGAAGACGTGGCCCGTTCCGCCACCGACGCCGATCTTGGCGATGAGGGCGAGGATGATGTCCTTGCTGCTCACCCCGGGGGCAAGGCGACCGTCGACCCGGACCTCGTAGGTCTTCGGTTTTCGCTGGAGGAGGCACTGGGTGGCGAGGACCATCTCGACCTCGCTCGTCCCGATCCCGAAGGCGAGGGCCCCGAAGGCGCCGTGGGTGCTCGTGTGGCTGTCGCCGCAGACGATCGTCATCCCCGGCTGGGTGAGGCCGAGCTCGGGCCCGATGACGTGGACGATCCCCTGGTGGGGCGAGCCGAGGCCGTGGAAGGGGATCCCGAACTCGCGGCAGTTCTCGGCGAGCTGAGCGACCTGGGCGGCGGCCATCGGGTCGATGATCGGGAGCGAGCGGTCGTGGGTGGGCACGGAGTGGTCGGCCGTGGCGACGGTCTTGTCCGGCCGCCGAACCCGAAGGCCGCGGGCCCGCAGGCCGGCGAAGGCCTGGGGCGAGGTGACTTCGTGGACGAGGTGGAGGTCGATGGCCAGGACGGCGGGAGCGCCGGGGTCCTGGGCGACGACGTGGTCGTCCCAGATCTTGTCGACGATCGTTCGTGGCTCTGGGGTGGTTCTCGGCTCGGCGGTCATCGGTCCTTTCGCTGCGGTGGGCGCTCGCGCTCCGGTTCGCGTCTCCGGTCGTCTCCTTCGCCGGGCTACCCGTCCGGGCCTGATCTCGGCCGCCGTCCTCGACGTCCTCGACGTGGGAACAGCCCGGGCCTCGGTCGAGGAGCCGAACGGGGACCGTCGGCAGACCGCGGACTCGATCGGAGGGCGGCCCGAAAGCGTACCAGATCGGGCCGGCGGACCGTCCCTCGCCCGGGTCATCGGTCCCGAGTCACGTCGATCGCCCTCCCCCTGGTCATCGCCCTCCTCCTGGTCGACCGCCCTCCGACGGGTCGTCGGCGCGCTCCCGGTCGGGCCACGAGGACGCACGCCACGCCCGCTCGGCGTGCCGCCTCGGCGTCTTCTGTGGGACTATTGCCGACGTACAGCGTCTCAGCTGCGGGCACGCCGGCAGTGGCGAGTGCCAAGCACCCAACTCTCGGGCCTCCGAACTCGTCGACGAACCGCCGCAGCTCCCGGCTCGAACGGCTCGACGGCCCGAGCCCCGCAGACGCATCGCGGAGCGTGGGCGCGGAGGTCCGACGTGGTGAGCACCACCTCGCCCGACCCAGGGCCAGCACGAAGGGGTTGACGAGGCCCCGGGGTGGGCTGATAGACTGCGAGCACCTCGCGCTCGTTCATGGCGAACCGAGCGTGTGGGTCAGGGACGAAGGAGCGTTGCACCAGGTGTCCGGTTCTCGTACAGCTGACCGCCGCCCTGCCGCCGTCGTCGTCATGGCAGACGGCCGGCGTGTCGTGCTGCCACTCGCCGGCACCGGGCTCGTTGGCGTATCGCTTCTCGACATCCTTCGCTCGCTGCTTGCCGGCCTCGAGGGCCTTCTTGGGCTCCTCCTGATTACCGGCTCCCGGCGGGAGAACGGAGGGACGCGGAGGAACGAACGCCGCTAGCGCAATCGAACCACCGAAACCCGAAGGGACCCTCGCCGGGAGGCGAGGGTCCCTTTCTTGTGAGTCGAGGTAACGAGCCGAGGCCGACAGAGACGACACAGAGGAGACGCCGGCGATGACGAAGAACACCGAAACCGCGAGCGCCGCCACCCAACCGGCGACCGGCCGTGATGGGCCCGCCGGTGGACCGCGTTCCGAGCGAGCCGCCAGCCTCCCTCGCCGGAGCCACGTCCCCGGCGACGGGACCGCCCACGCCGAAGCCGTCGAGCGGGCCCGCCGGGAGATGCTCTCCGAGGCGCGGCCGCGCCGGCGGACCCGGATTGGGGCCGACGTCGTCTGCGAGGCCCTCATCCGACAGGGCGTCGACGTCATCTTCGGCTACCCGGGCGGCGTCATCCTGCCCATCTACGACGTCCTCGGCGAGTACCCCGAGCTCCGCCACGTCCTCGTTCGTCACGAGCAGGGCGCCGCCCACGCCGCCGACGGCTACGCCCGGGCGACGGGTCGGGTCGGCGTCTGCCTCGGGACGTCCGGCCCCGGGGCGACGAACCTCGTCACCGGCATCGCGACGGCCCTCCTCGACTCGGTTCCGATCGTCGCCATCACCGGCAACGTCCCGTCGGCCCTCATCGGCAAGGACGCCTTCCAGGAGATCGACATCACCGGCATCACCCTGCCGATGACGAAGCACAACTACCTCGTCCGGAACGCCGACGACCTCCCCCGGGTCTTCGCCGAGGCCTTCTACATCGCACGAACCGGCCGCCCGGGTCCGGTCCACATCGACATCACGAAGGACGCCCTCCCGCAGGAGACGAGCGCTCCGCACCCCTCCCTCGACGAGGTCATCGCAGGGTTGCCCGGCTTCCGACCCACCTTCGACGGTCACCCCCGCCAGCTCCGCCTCGCGGCGGCCGAGATCGCTCGCGCCCGCCGACCCGTCATCCTCGCCGGACACGGGATCCTCATCGCCAACGCCTCGGCCGAGCTCGTCGAGTTCGCCGAGCGAGCCCAGATCCCCGTCGCCCACACCCTCTTGGGCGTCGGGGCGATCGACGAGCGGCATCCCCTGAGCTACGGCTACATGGGCATGCACGGCTGGAAGCACGTCAACCGGGCGATCCAGTCGGCCGACCTCCTCATCGCCCTCGGGATGCGCTTCGACGACCGGGTGACGGGGAACGTCCGGACCTACGCGCCCCACGCCCGGATCATCCACGTCGACATCGATCCCTCGGAGATCGGCAAGAACGTCGCCGTCGAGGTCCCCATCGTCGGCGACGTGAAGAGGGTCCTTCGGGCCCTCATCCCCCTCGTCGAGCCCGTCGATCCGGCAACGCGAGCCGAGTACTTCGCCGAGCTCGCCGAGTGGCGTCGCGAATCGGAGAGCGCGAGTTGGCACGGCTCGGGGGCCTGGCGGGACGGCTACCTCTCCGCCGACTACGTGGTCTCTCGGATCGGCGAGCTGACGAACCACGAGGCGATCTACGTCGCCGACGTCGGTCAGCACCAGATGTGGCTCGCCCGCTACACCGGTTTCCGGGAGCCGAATACCCACCTCTCCTCGGGGGGCCTCGGGACGATGGGCTTCTCGGTCCCCGCGGCGATGGGTGCCGCCCTCGGCCGACCCGATAAAGAGGTCTGGGCCGTCTGCGGCGACGGCGGCTTCCAGATGACGATGCAGGAGTTGGCAACCCTCGTCCAGGACCACATCCCGGTCCGGATCGCGATCATGGACAACAAGAAGCTCGGCATGATCCGCCAGTGGCAGGAGATCGTCTACGCCGGCAACTACCACTCGGCGAACCTCCTCGGTCCCAATTACCTGAAGCTCGCCGAGGCCTACGGCATCCCGGCCTTTCGGGCCTCGAAGCCCGAAGAGGTCGATCCTGCCATCCGGGCGGCCCAGGCCGTCGACGGTCCGGCCCTCGTCTGGTTCGAGATCGCCGAGACCCAGAACGTGTACCCGATGATGCCGGCCGGCAAGGGCCTGTCGGACCTCATCGAAAAGTGGAACGAGCCCGAAGAATGAGCGCCGACCCGAACTCGAACGGCCGCGCTCCGGCCGACCCAACCGCGGCCGACGCTGCCGCGACCGACCCGACCGGGACCGCCCCGGCCGGCGCCGACCCGACCGCGACCGGCGCCGCCCCCGCC
>JBHORA010000144.1:0-45989 GCA_042408535.1 Chloroflexota bacterium
AGCGGGCTGGGGACGCGAGACATCGCGGAGCGGCTGACGATCAGCCCCCTCACGGCGCGGAACCACATCCAGAACATCGAGCGCAAGCTGGGGGCCCGGAGCCGGGTCGAAGCCGTCGTACTCGCTGCCCACCATGGGCTCCTGTAGTGCCGAAGCGTGGGTCCACCTCTGCCGGTCCGGCGGCCCGTTCGGCGCTGGCAGCGGCTGCGGGGCGCGCCCCGGGAGAAGCGTTCAGTCTGACCGGACGCCGACAATTCGGCGGACACCGATGCCGGCCACGAAGAGGACGACAAGGACGACCAGCACGATCGGCAACGGGTCGAGAGCGGCGCCTGTCGCCGCCCGCTCCGTGTTGGTCGCTGGGGCTCGGCCGGCCTCACCAGGCGTGTTGCCAGGCACCCCGCTTCCGCCGAGGCCCGTCAGCGAGGCCGGACGGGGCGCCGGCGCCAGGACCGCCGGGCCCAAGCCGACCTCGAGGGTGATCCGCGCCGAGCCGTTGCCACGCGGGACGAACGCCTCGATCGCCCCGCCGGTCGCCGCATAGAGGACTTGGCCGTCGTCGCTCGCCGCGAGGGACGTGACCGGCGCCTGGGTCGTCCGCCACTGGCGCGGTCCCGTGCGGTCGAGCCACCACAGCGTCCGGCCGCTCGCCACGACCACACCGTCGGCGAGCACCGCAATCGCGTCTGGCGAAGCGGGCAGGGTGACCACCCGCTCGACCGCGAGGTCACGGAGGGAGATCCGACGAACGCTGGCGGGCGCGCGAATGGCGACGTACGCCGCGCCGTCGCTCGAGACGGCAATGGCCGTGACCCGCCCCTCGACGGTCACTGTCCGGGGCGGCGACTCGCCGTCGAGGAGCCCGAACCAGGACTTCCCATTCTCCGCAACGGCAACCTGCTCGTGTCGTCGGTCGGCGGCCAACAGGTCGGGCGGGCCGGGGAGCTCCCCGCTTCTGGCAACGGATCCGGAGCTCGGATCGACGATCGCCAGTCGGCGGTCTCCGGCGAGGGCAACGACGACGCGCTCCCCCTTTGGATGGGCAACGTTCACAGCAGCACCGGGCAGCGGGACCGCCGCGATGGTCGAGAGGGCCTCGATATCGATCGGCTGGAGCGACCGGCTCCCGGCGACAGCGAAGAGCGTCCGCCCGTCCGGCGCGAAGGCAAGCGCGGTCGGGGGAGGCTGCAGCGGCACGGTCGCCAGTACCTCCTCGCTCGCGACGAGGATCTCGCCAACGCCGTCGGCCGTCGCCGCGTAGAGGTCGCCGACTCCGTTGGCGAGCGCCGGTCCCGGGCGAACACCCGCCAGGCCACCCAGGAGGCCGACGGCGAGGGCCATGCCGCCGAACGCGGCTGCGGCCCGGCGCGAGGGGCAGCCGCGACGCCGGAGCGTACCGCCGGGCTTGGACGCCGCGTCGGCGACGAGGGCGCGCCGGCCGGTCGCTGGTTCAGGTCGGCTGGAGCCGTCCGGCATCGCCAGGCTGTTGGGGTCGAGCCGTCCCATCAGGTCGTGCCTCCTACCGTGCTGGACATCGCAGCAAAGCGGCGGTGGGTCGCCGGCCGCCGGCCCGGTCCCATTTCTCGCCGTGCGCGAGCGGACCGGGCACGACGGACCGGCGGGTCGCTACCGCTTCAGGTTGACGAGCTCCTGGAGCATCTCGTCCGAGGTGGTGATCACCCGTCCGTTGGCCTGGAAGCCACGCTGGGCGGTGATCATCCCGGTGAACTGCGTCGCCAGGTCGACGTTCGACATCTCGAGGGCCCCGGTCGTCACCGTCCCGCTGCCGCCCGTCCCGGGGACGCCGACAAGCGGGTCACCGGAGGCCGCGGAGGCCTGGAAGAGGTTCTGGCCGGCCCGGAGCAGGCCGCTCGGGTTCGTGAACGTGGCCAGGGCGATCTGGCCGAGGACCTGCGTCTGGCCGTTCGAGAAGACGCCGGTGATCTCGCCACCGGAACCGATGGAGAAGGTGACGAGGGTGCCAGAGCTGAAGCCGTCGGCGACGCCGGATGCCTGGCTCGCGCCGGCGTACTGGTTCAAACGGCTGAAGTCGAGATCGACGTTCAGGGGGCTCGTGGCACCGTTCGAGAGGCTGATCGAGAGGGTCGTCGTGTCGACGCTGTCGAACTGGCCGTCCGAGGTGAAGGTGATTGTGCCGGTGCTCGTCGTCGCCGCGTCGGGATCGGAAGGGTCGGCGGTCGCCGCCCAGCTCCACTCGTTGTCGGCAGTCTTCGTGAAGGTGATCTTGATGGCATGGCGGGTGCCGAGGGAGTCGAAGACGCTCAGGGTCGTCGAGACCGTGGCGCCGACCGCCGCCCGGGCGTCGAGGTTGCCCTGCATGACCCCCTTCGACGAGGCGAGGGCCGTCGTGCGCCGGCCGAGGGGGATGGTGAGCGGACCAACGGGGGCCGTCGTGTCGACGACGCCGGCGTTGTCGGCCTGCCAGCCCATGACCCGGAGACCCGAGGCGGGATTGACGAGCGATCCGTCGAGACCGATGTCGAAGGCGCCGTCGCGGCTGAAGTAGGTGAGCGGGCCATTCGACATGACGAAGAAGCCGTCGCCCTGGATGGCGAGATCGGTGAGACGGCCCGTCGCCTGGAGGTTGCCCTGGGTATGGAGGACGTCGATCCCGGCCACGGTGACGCCGAGACCGACCTGGGCCGGGTTGATCGAGCCGAGATCACCGTTCGGAGCGGCGCCGCCCCGGACCGTCTGGGAGAGGATGTCCTGGAAGTTCACCCGCCCAGCCTTGAAGCCGACGGTATTGACGTTGGCGATGTTGTTGCCGATGACGTCCATCATGACCTGGTGGCTCCGCAGGCCACTGATGGCCGAGAACATCGATCGAAGCATGGTCTTTGACCTCCGAGGTTCGCGATGGGTAATGGAAGAAGGTTCCAATGGGCAGGGCCGCTGCCCGACCCGGGTCGCCTCCTCCGGGGAGGTCCGGCGAGATCCGGGCAGTCGCCCGAGCGAGGATGACGTGCCCCGGGGCGCGTCATCGGCAACGGGCTCAGGCGATGACGACGCTATCGATGTTCGTGAAGACAGCCTCCTTTCCAGAGCTCGGGGCAACGGCCGTCAGGACCGTCGCCGTTGGGATGTCGACGACATAGGCGACCCGGTCGAGCCAGACGACGGACGATCGGGCACCGCGAGCAGAGGCGACCTCGACGGCACGCTCGAGGCGGCCGATCCGCTCGACATCGAGGGCGATCCCCCGCTGCTCGAGGCGATGGCTTGCATGGGCTGACCAGTGGAGGGCCCCTCGGGCCTCGGCGAGGGCGACCGCGAAGGAGAGCGAACCGTTCGAGTCGGTCGCGTCGAGTCGAGGACGCCCGGTCGCCCGAAGGCTCGTGACCTCTGGACCGCGGGTCGTGGAGTGGGCGATTCGGTCGATGGACGTACGCATCACCTCCCTGTCGATGGGCTGGCGATCAGGTGCCGCTCGGGGCAGTTGTGGCCAGGTCCGTCACCTGGGTGACTGCCTCAGGTCGGACGAGAAGCCCGCCGACGACGAGGGCGATGGCGCCGTCGCTCTGGACGACGTGGTCGACGACGCCCTCGACGTGCTGGCCGTCCTCGGTCGTCGCCACAACCGAGCGGCCGATGAGGGCGGCGGCCTGGGCGAGCGAGCTAGCCGCCAGGACACGCTTCACCTCCTGCATGGTGTCGATGAGGGTGAACTGGGCGAGCTGGGCCACGAAGTCGCGGTCCTCGAGGGGCTTGGTCGGATCCTGGTTCCGCAGCTGGGCCAGGAAGAGCTTGAAGAAGTCGTCCCGGCCGAGCCCGAAGACATCGCTCGTGCCAGCTCCGCGGTCGATCCGAGAGGCGCCGAGAGCGTTCGAGCCCAAGGCGGCGAGGGTCGGATCTCCGAGGAGACCGCTGCTGGCGGCGAGGAGTCGGGTATCGATGGCCATCGGTCAGCTCCTTCCTACAGACGGAGATCGATGCCAGCGGGCAGGCGCGGAGTGAGCCGTGGAGCGGCGGGAGCCGTGGCCGGGCTCGGACGGGGACCCCCGCCCTGGCGACGGACTCTGACCGCGACACCGAGCCCGGCGAGTGGCTCCGCCGGGTGGGCACGGCCACCGTCCTCAGGGGCGTCCCGCCCGGTTCCGTGGCGAGCCGACGGATCGTGGTGACCCGGCCGATCGCCGTCCACGAGGGCTTGACCGGATCCCTCCCGCTGGCCCGGGTGTCCTGGACCCGGGTGGCCCGGACCGGCTCGTGCATCGCCACGAACATCGGCCGCCGCGCCGTGAGGCGTTCCGGGCTCGATGCGAACCTGGAGATCGAGGACGCCGAGATCGCCGAGACGAATCGCCGGGTCACGGCTCACCTGCTCGATGGCCCTGGCCGCGGACTCGCTGGTCACGACGAGGACGGCCTCGATGGGACCCTCGGGGAGGCCGCGTACGGCGAGCCGGACATTGCCGAGAGCGGGATCATGGAAGGTGGCCTCGAGGGTCGGCAGTCCATCGCGGCTGGCCTGCCGAATGCGCGCCGCCAGGAGTCCGAAGAGGCGCTCGACATCGCCCGGCGTCGGAGCCGGTCGGGGAGGTTCGGTCGACGGGAGTTCGTGCGCCGCCTCGAGTCGGTTCGGATCGCGAGCGGCAACCAAACTTCCGAGGGAGGACAGGCCGTCCTCGATTCGGAAACGGGCGGGCGAGGTGGGCGGATGCTGACGTTCGGTTCGGTCCCCCGGTCCCGCCCCCGGCGGACGAGGGTCGCCCCGCCCTGGGGCTGTCGCCGTCGCCACGGTCGCCGCGACGGACGTCGCGATCGATGGGTCGTTGCGCTCGGCCACCGTGGCCAAGGGCGGTGCCTCGAACGACGGCACGAGGGGATCGACGACGTTCGACGGGCCGGGTGTGGGGTTCGGGGCGGCAGGGCCCGGTGATGGCGACGATCCGACGTCTCCGCCGCTTGCCGGGCCGGTGGCACCTGGGATCCATCCAGTCCGACCGGCGACGACGGCCACCATGCCCTCCCCTCGGGTCCGCTTGTTCGGCACCAGGGTCTGGACCAGGGTCTGGCCAAGGGCATCGACTCCACGCTGCTCAGGAGGCGATCCCGCCACGGTCGATTCATCCCCGGCGAACGGCCCGATGGCGGTGGCGGTCCGCGCAGCCTCTTCGGTGGCGGGCCGCCGCCCAGGGCTAGGAGCGACGAGGAAGGCGTCGGTTCGGCCAGCGAGAGCAGCGGCCGACGCCCCGGCCGGGGTGGCCGTGTCGAGCCAGCCCGCGACGCCGGACGCAACCGCCCGAAGCGCGGCCGCCGGGACGGTCGTCTCGGCCGACGCTGTGTCCCCCGAAGCCGACGGTGCGCCGTCCCGAGGCCCGCCGGGGAGCGAGGGCACCGCGGCGATCGCGCCAAGCGACGGCGCCAGGGCTGCGGCGACGACGGCACTGAAGCTTGCCTCTGCGCTGGCCGGCCCCACTCCCCGGTGACGAGCCGGCTGACCTCGGCGAGCGCCGGATCCGGGAGCAGCGGAGTTCGGCGGCTCCGCTCCGACCGGCCCAGGTCGGCAGACGTCGCCTGTCCCATCGCGTCCCGCCGCCATCGGGTCGCCCGGTCGAGACCAAGCCTCGGGGTCGATCTGTCCGAGGCCGGCGCCCGTCGTGGCGACGGTGGGGTCGCTGTCGCGGGCGCCGCCCGTGCCAAAGCCCGGTCGCGGACCCTCGGCGCTCACCGGACCGGCGGCCTTTCCGGCGACCGTTGGACCGGGCGGCTGATCGAGAAGGGGAGGTATGTGCATCTCAGCGTCCTCCGATCGCGTCTCGGAGCATCCCGAGACGAAGGCTGATGAGCCGCGACACGGCGGCGTAGCGGAGCTGGGTCTCGGCGAGGGCCGTCACCTCCGCCTCGAGATCGACGCTGTTCGCGTCGTTCCGGCCCGCCTCGGTCGTCGGCCGCGCGGCGGTTCCGTCGGCAACGAAGCCGCCGATCCCGGAGAGGTGGCGGGGATCGCTCCGGGCGGGACCCGCAGCGGCCGTCGCCCCGGCGGTCGGCGGTGCTAGCTCGAGAGGGGGCGTCGCACCGCGGAGCCGGTCGAGTTCGGCACGGAGCTCGGACTCGAAGTCGACGACGAGCGGCTGGTAGCCAGGCGTATCGATGTTCGCCAGGTTCGAGGCGATCGCCTCCTGCCGAGCTGCGAGACCGTCGAGGGCTGCCGAGAGGATCCGCCCGGTGGCGTCGGAAAGCCTCATGCCTGCCCCTCCGCTGCCGCCAGGTAGCCAGCCCAGGTTCCGAGGACCCGCTCGACGTAGGCCCGGGTCACCGGCGAGTCGGGGATCCCTCCGGCCGCTCGGACGGCGGCTTTGCCGGCCTGGTAGGCGGCCAGGGCCAGGTCGACGCGGCCGAAGAGCCGGAGGTTTCCAGCGAGGTAGCGCGCACCACCGTCGAGGTTCGCCGCCGGGTCGAAGGGATCGCCGACGCCGAGACTCCTGGCCGTCGTCGGCATGAGCTGGGTAAGGCCCATCGCCCCGGCTCGCGAGACGGCGGTCGGTCGGAACCCAGATTCGGTTCGAACGAGGGCGGCAAGGAGCAGGGGGTCGATCCCGGCCGCGACGGCGGCCGCCCGGATCTCCTGTGCGTAGGGGATCGTCGGAGCGACGGCATCGAAGCGGCGGAGGGCAGCCGCCGCGGTCGTTTCGTCCCCTCCGGCAGGCCCCGTCTCGCCCGGGAGGGCACCCGAGCGGAGGATCGGTTCGGGATCGACCGCTCGTCCCCCGACCCGGAACTCGAAGTGGAGGTGGGGGCCCGTTGTCCGGCCTGTCAAGCCGATTCGGCCGATCGTGTCGCCGGCCGCGACGCGGTCACCGGGGCGGACATCGAGACCCGGCTCGAGGTGGCCGTAGAGGGTCTCGCTCCCGTCTTCGTGCTCGATGCGGACGACGACGGCGCCGTCGGCGACTCGACCGGCGAAACGGACGACACCGGCAGCGGCGGCACGGACCGGCGTTCCGAGCGGGGCGGCGATGTCGAGGCCATCGTGACCGTCCGTCCCGCGGCCGGCCGAGCCCGCCCTAAACCGCTGACTGATCCGCCCGCCCGGAACGGGCGCGACAACGATCCCCGATCCAACTGGACCGACCGCCCGGGCAGAGCGTAGGCCGGCGCTGACGGCGACGTCGCCGAGGATCGTCGCGAAGGGAGCGGTCCAGAGCGCCTGTCCGGCCGCGTTCGGGGGCGGGTCGCCCACACCGCCGGACGACAGGGGCGGCATCGCGCCGCCAGCCTGGACGGTCGACTCGATCGCCCAGGGCCCGACCGGGACGATGGGCGGCGTGGCCCCTCCGGGCGGAAGACCGGCACCCAACTGGGCGAGGAGTCCTTCGAGCTCCCGCACCCGCTGCGCGACGGCCACGATGGCCTCCGACATCATCCGACCTCAGCCGTGGGCCTCGGCGAGGGCACGGGCCCAACGCACGAGGGCGATCTCGGCCAGCTCCCGTTCGGCTAGCCGCTCGGCGAACCGGCGCGCCTCCACCAGTCGGCGGGCACGGAGCCGCTCGACGGCTTCCCGCCGCCGCGTCGCGGCGGCGAGCATCGTCCGTGCCTCGGCGAGGCTTCGGCGCGCCCGTTCGAGCTCGTCGGCAGCCGCGGCTCGTCGCCGTTCGACGACCTCGAGCCCCGCCGTCGCCCCGGCCAGGGTCGCCGCGACGAGGGGGCCTCCGAGGAGCGATCGAGCGGCCGCGCAGGCCGCCTCGTGGTCGGCTTCGGCCTCGGCGAGCCCCTTCCGGGCGGCGGCTTCGAGGGCGAGGGCCCGGGCCAGGGCGAGCCGCGCTCGATCCTCGTCGATCCGTCGAAGGCGGAGCACGACGGCGAGACGATCGCCCGCCGCGCGCTCGCCCCGCCGTCCCGGTCGGCTCGTCATGTGGACCCCCCTCCGGCGTCGAGGACACCGGTCGCCTCGAGCCCGGCGACGGCCTCGGCGAGGTCGGCCCGCTCGCTCGGCGCCTGCTGGAGGAAGGCGAGGATCGCCGGACGGAGGGCGATGGCTCGATCGACGTCGGGGTTCGAGCCGGCGGCGTAGGCACCGACCTCGATGAGATCGCGCGCTTCCTCGTAGACGGCGAGGGCGGTCCGGAGGGCGGCGGCCAGGCGGCGATGGTGCTCCCCGGTCACCGCCGGCATGACCCGCGAGACGGAGGCGAGGATGTCGATGGCCGGGTAGTGGTTGCGCTCGGCCAGGAGGCGCGAGAGGACGATGTGACCGTCGAGGATCGAGCGGACGGCATCGGCGACCGGTTCCGAGAGATCGTCGCCCTCGACGAGGACGGTGTAGAAGCCGGTGATCGTTCCCCGCTCGGTGTTGCCGGCCCGTTCGAGGATCCGGGCCAGGTAGGCGAAAACCGAAGGCGGGTAGCCGCGAAGGGCGGGCGGTTCACCGGCCCCGAGGGCGATCTCTCGCTGGGCCGTGGCGAGCCGGGTCACCGAATCCATGACGAGGAGGACGTCCTGGCCGTCGTCGCGGAAGGACTCGGCGATGGCCGTCGCGACCTCGGCTGCCTTCACCCGCAGCAGGGCCGGCTGGTCGGAGGTCGCGACGACGACGACGGAGCGGGCGAGACCCTCGGGACCGAGCTGGTGGTCGATGAACTCCTGGACCTCGCGGCCGCGCTCCCCGATGAGGGCGATGACGTTGACCGACGCGGCGCTGTTCCGGGCGATCATCGACAGGAGGGTGGACTTGCCGACCCCGGATCCAGCGAAGATGCCGAGCCGCTGGCCCTTGCCGGCGGTCAGGCAGCCGTCGATGGCTCGCACCCCCGTCGACAGCGGGACGTCGATCCGAGCTCGGGCCAAGGGATGTGGCGCCGACCCGCCGATGATGCGGGTCGGGGCGCCGAGGGGACCGGCGCCGTCGAGGGGCCGTCCGAAGCCATCGAGGACACGCCCGAGGACCCGCGGGCCGACGGGAACCCGGAACTGGTCCTCCCGCAGCCGGACCCTGGAACCGGGCCGCACGCCGACGACGTCGCCGAAGGGGACGAGGGTGATCCGGCCGTCCCGGAAGCCGACGACCTCGGCACTGATGAGCCCAGCTGGCTCCGCCTCCACCCAGCAGATCGATCCGATCTGGACGAGGAGACCGGCCGCTTCGATCGTGCTCCCGACGACCCGGGTCACCGCCCCCGAGGGAACGAAGGTCGGCTGGCTGCGGACGATGCGCTCGAGTCGCTCCACGAGCGGCGAGGCGTCGTGGCCGATCATCGCGTCGTGGCCACTCGTCAGAGCGGCGACGTCAGGGTGGCGGTGGGCGGACGCACGGAGGCCGTCGGCCAGGGACCGACCGACACCGCCGGAGCTCGCCTCGCGGGCGAGGATGGCGCTGGTCCCGTCGAGGGTCGAGGCGCTCATCCCTCGCCTCCCGAGGCACCACCTTGGAACGTCTCGACGGCGGCCGGCTCGGAGTCCGTCTGCCCACGGGCGAGGGTGCCGATCTCACGGAGCAGGGCCGGCAGGGCATGGTCGATGGCCCGCCCGACCTCCTCGATCTGGGCCCCAAGGGAAGCATCGACGAAGCCGTGCTCGTAGACGAGCCGGCAGCCGCCCGGCGGCAGGCTCGGATCGGCCTCGAAGAGCCACCGCTTTCCGAGGTGGGCCGTGCCGTAGCGAGCGACCCAGGCCGCCTCGACCATCGGCCGGGTGGTGGGATTCAGGATGACCCGAGCCGTCGGTGAGCCATTGATGGCGGCCGCGGCCCGCTCAATGACCTCGACGAGGAGGGTGGGATCGACGGCGATGGCCCGGCCGAGGATGCGCTCGGCGACGACGAGGGCGAGGCGAGCGATGGCCGCCGCCGCCCGGGCTGCGTCGCGAGGCGCCAGGCGCTCGAGTTCGGCAGCAAGTGCTCCGGCGGCAGCGACGGCAGCGGCGACGTCGGCCTGCCCCCGGGCGAGGCCGTCGGCATAACCGCGGGCTGCCGCGACCTGCTCGGCTCGAGCTTCAGCGGACGAGCGCCGGCGTGCGCTGACCGGAGCTCCAGCCGAACCACCAGTCGAAGCGGTCGCGGCCCGGGCCTGCGGACCGGCCCCGGGCTCCTCGTCGATCCGCGGGTCGGGCACCCCGAGCTCCGGCGGGCGGTGGAGGCGACCGTTCGTTCGGCCGACGAGAACCCGCCTAGGCGAGGACATCGTCGCCTCCGCCGCGACTGATGACGATCTCGTCCTGCTCCTCGAGGCGCTTGATGACGTCGACGATTCGACCCTGCGCTTCTTCGACGTTCTTCATCCGGACCTGGCCGGCGAGCTCCATCTCCTCGCGGAGCATCTCGGCCGCCCGCTGGCTCATGTTGGCGAAGAACTTCTGCTTCACCTCCTCGGTTGTCGCCCGGAGGGCGAGGGCGATGTCCTTCGTGTCGAGCTCCCGGATGACCCGCTGCATCGCCCGGTCGTCGAGGAGGAGGACGTCCTCGAAGACGAACATGTAGCGCCGGACCTCGTCGGCGAGGGCGGCATCGACCTCACCGAGGGCACCGAGGATCTGCTTCTCCGTCGAGCGATCGACCTGGTTGAGAACGTGAGCCAGGGGCCGAGCCCCGCCGACGGTCATCGAGGCGCCAGCGGCGAAGGACGCCATCCGGCTTCGGAGCTGCGCCTCGACGACGGCCACCGTCTCCGGACTGACCTGGTCCGTGGTCGCGAAGCGCCGGGCGACATCGACCTGGAGGGGCGGATCGAGCTCGGTCAGGATCCGGGCCGCCGTCCGGGGGTCGAGGTGGGCGAGGACGAGGGCGATCGTTTGCGGGTGTTCCGAGGCGAGGAGCTCCCGGACCTGGCTCGGTTCGGTGCCCCGCAGGAACTCGAAGGGAGCCGGGATCTGGGCCTGGCGAACCCGCTTCAGGACATCCTCGGCCCGCTCCGGCCCGTAGGCCTGCCGGACGACCTCGAGGGCGAAGCTCTCGCCTGCCGGGACGGTGCCCAGGCCCGCGAAGAGGCCGTCGTGGGCCTCGGCGAGGACGGCATCACGGGCAGCTGCGTCGAGAGCCGGCGTGCGGAGGAGCTCGAGGGTGAGCCGTTCGACGTCCTCGGGCGGCAGCTGGGCGAGCACCCGGGCCGCGGCCTCTCGACCGAGGGCGATGAGGAGAGCCGCTGCCTTTCGGGCTCCTGGCAGGGTCGTTTCTGTCGTCACCGCTTCCGCTCCTCGGTCAGCCAGCCGGCGACGAGTCCGGCGACGGCCTCAGGCCGGTCGACGGCGGCGTGACGAAGGCGCTCGGCCACGGCCGCCGACGGATCGGGCGGCAGGGCGGGGCCGGCCCCGGCGACGATGGCAGCCGCGGTTCCCTCCTCGAGCCGGACGCTCACCCCTTCACCGAGGGCAGCGGCGAGCTGCAACTCCTCGGCTCGCTGGCGGAGCGCCCGGAGATTCCGCCAGACGACGAAGAGGAGCAGGAAGGCGAGGAGGACACCGACCGCCGAACCGACAGCCCCGAGCGCGGTGTCGAGGAGGCCACCCTCACCGAGGGGGCCAGCGTCGGTCGGCGAGCTCTCGGGGGTAGCGAAGGGAACCGCCTGGACGGAGACGACATCACCTCGCTTCGGGTCGGCGCCGATGGCGGCGGCGATGGCGGCCTCGAGACCGTCCACCGACGTGGAGCCGATGGCAGCCTCGTCGATGAGGACGGCCACCGAGAGGCGCTTGATCGCGCCAGGTTGGCGGATGACGCGCTCGACGGTCTGGCTGTTCGCGTAGTTCACCGTCTGCTGGGTGCGCTGATAGGCGGGGTTCGGCTCGCTCGATGGGTTCGGCGACCCCTGGGGGGTGGCGCTCGGGCTCGGGCTCGGGCCGAGGCCGGGGAGACCGGTGATCGGATAGGTCGGCAGACCCGGCACATTCGAGGCCGTGCCCGGGATGCCAGCGGCCCCACCAGCGGTGGCGCCGCTGTACCGCTCGTCGATCGTCTGGACCGAGGCCGGCGTCCAGTTCGTGGCGTCGATCGGCTTCACGGTCGTGATCGTCTGCTCGACGGTATCGGCGTCGAGCTCAGCGCTGACGGCGACGGTGGCGCGGCCGGGACCGAGGACCTCGTCGACGAGGGATCGGGCCTTGGCGGCCAGGGAGCGCTCGACGGCATCGCGCATCGCCACCACCTCGGCCCCAGGTGCAGCGCCCGGTCCGGCGAGGACGCGACCGCGCTCGTCGACGACGGTGACGTTGTCCGGCGAGAGTCCTGCCACGGCCCCGGCGACGGTCGCCACGATCCCTCGAACCATCGCCTCGTCGGGCGAGCCGCCGTTCCGCATCCGGATCGTGACGGATGCCGACGCTGGCTGGTCATTCGAGCTGAGCGCCCCTCGCTGCTGGGGCACGACGGCCACGGTCGCGTCGGCTACGCCGGCCAGCTGCTCGATGGTCGCTTCGAGCTTCCGCTCGAGACCTCGCTGGTACGCGACGTTCTGCTCGAATTCGGTCGCCCCGAAGCCCTGCTTGTCGAGGAGGTCGAAGGCAGACCCCTGTTCCGGCAGGACCCCTGCCGACGCTGCCGCCAGGCGAGCATCGGCGAGGGAGCCGGCCGGCACGAGGATCGTCGTCCCGGCGTCGGTCACCTCGTAGGGGATCTTGGCGCCTCGGAGAGCCTCGACGATGGCCGCAGCATCGGCAGCAGTGAGGCGAGTGAACGCCGGCTGGTACTCGGTCCGACCCGCCCACAGAACGAGGCCGACGAGGAGGAGGACGGAGGCGAAGGCGCCGAAGGCGACGCCGATTCGCTGGGAGATGGTCAGCTGCCGAAGGAGGGGACTCAGCTGGTCGAGCACGATCGATCGATTCCTGGCAGTCCGTCTCAGGCGTCGCCGTCAGATCTGGAGCCGCATGACGTCCTGGTACGCCTCGAGGAGGCGATCCCGAACGGCGACGCCGAGGCGAAGACCAAGCTGCGCTTCGGAGAGGGCGAGGATGACGCCATGGAGATCGGCCGAGCCGCCGGCGGCGAAGTCGGCGGCAGCGGCGTCGGCGGCGACGAGCTGGTCGTTCAGGCGGGCAACGGCCTCGCCGAGGGCATCGAGGAAGGAGGGGCTACCCGGCTCGCCGGCCCCGGACGCGGCTGGCGAGCCAGAGGGGCGGGCGGACGGCGCGGACGGACCGCCGATGCCGTTGGGACCGCCGCCAGAGCCCGTCGGAGGGAGATCCGAGACGACCGGGCTAGCGAGGCTGCCCGGTCCCGGCGACCCCGGAACGGAGAGCTGACCGACCGACGCGATCATCGGGCGATCTCGAGCGCGTCGAGAGCGCTCTGCTTCGCGGCGGCCGTCACCGTCGCGTTCAGACTGTACGCGCGGGCGGCCCCGATGAGGTCGGCGATCTCCGCCGCGACGTCGACGTCGGGGAGGGAGACGAACCCGTTCGCGTCGGCGGCAGGGTGGCCGGGGTCATAGACGCGGACCGTCCGCTCCACCGCCGGAACGGCGATGGCCGCCACCCCGGGCGTGGCCGTCGGACCGACCGGGGCCGCGGCGAAGACGACGGCCTCCGGGCTGTACGGGCTGCCCCCCGGCCCGCCCGTCGAACCCGCGTTGGCGATGTTCGAGGCGGCGACGTCCATTCGCAGCCGCTGGGCGGTCAAGCCGGAGGCAGCAATTCGGAGGGTGTCGAAGACGCTCATCAGCTCATCCTTCGGTGAGGGACCGTGTGGACGGATCTGCTGGTCGGCATCGTCGGCGGGGTCGAGCCGATCGCGTATCGGGAACTGCCCCGAGAACGCGACGCCGTTCGTACCGGAGCCCGGGCAGGACCCTTGCCCGACCGGTGGCACCAGGGTCGTGGTTGCCGCCCGGGACCCGGGCGGTACCGGTAACCCGAGCAGCGCAGCTGACCTGGCTATACTCGGCGCGCATGCCGGCGCTCCCACCACCCCTCGAGAGCGAGCCGCCGTCGGAAACGGTCAGCGCCCTCCTCGATGCTGCCCAGTTCTGGGTTCGCGATCGCCGAACCGACGCACCGCGCCTCGTCGCCGGCTGGGAGGATGCCCATCCCTTCTGTGCCGCTGTGTGCACGACGAGCATTGGGCTCGCCTACTGTCGCCGCTGCCCAATCCCCGCGGTTCAGCGCGTCCTCGCCACGGGCCGTGCCGCGACGATCCCCTGCCAGGCCGGGATCCGCCTTCTCGCCGTGCCCGCTCCTCGCGGTTCCCGTGAGGGCGTCGCCGTCCTCCGTTGCGGTGGCCCGGACCGACGGCGGCTCGGCGAGGTGGCGGCGACTGTCCACCTCCCCGTCGTCGCCCTCCGCCGGTCGGCTCGGTCCGGGCCGCGTCTCGATGGCCGGGCGGCTCTGGTCGCGGCGCGCCGTCTCCGGGACGCCGATGGCCTCCTCGGCTGGCAGGCCCAGCTCCGGGATGTCGCAGCCGAGCGGCGCCGGATGTCGACCGCGGCGATCGCCCAGATGCTCGCCACGAGCGACGAGCTCCTCGAGCACTGGCGGCTCGCCGAGCGCCAACGACGGCGCCTGGCGACGACGGAGCGACGCGTCGATCGCCTGGCCCGGGAGCTCGTGGCGACCCGGGCCAACGAACGGGCCGCCGTCGCCCATCTGATCCACGATACGGCTGCCCAGAGCCTCGTCTCCGCCCACCGCTTCCTCCAGGCGGCCCTCGCCTCGACGGCCGTGCCCGAGCCGGCGAAGGGGCATCTCGACGAGGCGAGCGCCAGGCTGGCGACGGCGATTGGCGAGCTCCGCTCGGTTCTCGAGCGGCTCGCCCCGCCCGCCCTCGAGGACCTCGGCGTCCGGAGAGCCATCGAGCAACGGTTGCGGAGTCTCGCCCAGGGTGGAGCCACCGAGTGGACCGTGGAGGGCGATCTGCCCCGTCTGCCTGCCCCCGTCGAACAGGCTCTCTTCGCCATGGTGGCCGAGGCGGTGAGCAACGTCGTCCGCCATGCCGAAGCCCGGCGAGGGACGGTTCGCCTCGGCGTCTCCCGCTCGAGGGTCGTCGCCGTCGTCGAGGACGACGGTCGCGGCTTCGAGGCCAAATCGCGCGGCGCCGCCGACGGTTGGGGACTCGGGCTCGAAGGTCTCCGCCGCCAGGCAAGCTGGCTCGGCGGTCGGGCCCAGATCCGAAGCCGTCCAGGGTCGGGAACGCGGGTCCGGATTTCCATTCCCCTCCCAGCGGAGGCCACCGGGGCGTCGCATCGGGGCGTACCATCTCGGCCGTGACGAACCCGGTCCGGATCCTCATCGTCGACGACCACGAGATGGCCCGGAAGGGTTTGGCGGCCATGCTCGGCACGACCGACTGGCTGTCCATCGTTGGCGAGGCGGCCGACTGCGCCAGCGGCCTCGACCTCGCCCGGCGGCTGAGGCCGGACGTCGTCCTCCTCGACATCCGAATGCCCGGTGGCGACGGACTCGCCTGCATCGAGCCGCTCCGCTCCCTCATTCCGCCGCCGTCGATTGTCGTCGTCACCTTCTACGACGACACTGCTTACATCCTCGAGGCCCTGCGCCGCGGCGCCGGCGGCTACCTCCTGAAGGACGCGACGACGGACGAGGTCCTCTCCACCATTCGAACCGTCGTCGAGGGGGGACTGGCCATCAGCCCTGACCTCCTCCGGGTCGCCCTCGCCGACCAAGCCGCGATGACGTCCGAGCCCGCCTCAACCCCCGACGCCGCTCCGGCCGAAGCCGTCTCGCCGCCTGCCAGCCCCCGCCAGCGAGCCCTTGCCTTTGATCTCACGGTTCGGGAGCACGAGGTCCTCCGCCTCGTCGCCGGAGGGCTCACGAACAAGGAAATCGGGGCCCGCCTGGCGATCGCCGAGGACACGGTCAAGAAGCACGTTCAGAACATCATCTGGAAGCTCCGGGCCGCCGACCGGACCCAGGCCGCCATCCTCGCCTTCCGACTCGGCCTCCTCGACCCCGACGAGCTCGAGGCCTGACAGGGGTCGCCCCAAAGCGAAGCCCGGGGGGCCGCAAGCCCGGCGAGCCGCAGTCGTCCCGGGGGCCGCAGTCGTCCGGGGGGCCGCAGTCGTCCGCCTCGATCGAAGCTGGGGCCCTTCCCGACCCACTCCTCGAAAGGGCTCCATCCGGCCGCCGAACCCCGAGTCTCAAGCTCGATCTGTTCCGAGCCGATGCCTCCGTTGCCATGACTCGGCTCGATCCCATCGCTGCCGCCCCGGTCGGATCGGGCGGTCCCGAAAGCGTCCGTCCGAACGGCGGCCAACCGGCGGTCGACGCCTTCGCTCGCGTCGCCGGCCCGGACGCCACCGTGCAGGGCGAACTGCGCCTTCTCCGCGTCTACGCCATCTTCTCCTTCGATCCGGTTTCGAACGAGGTCCGGGTTCGGGTCGTCGACGAGCGGGGCCGCCTCATCCGCACGATTCCTCCCGAGTCGGTGGCGAAGATGTTGGCGGCCATGCGGGCCTACGCCGGCCGCTGAGTGTTCCGTGCCGGACCGAGCTCGGCGATGATGTCGGCGAGAGCGGAGGCGATCTCGCCGGGAAATCGGCGGTCCAGAGCCATGCGAACGAGCGTCGCCGCTTCTGAAGTACCGGGTGCTCCAATTCCGCCGGCGAGCAAGATGCCGGTCGCCGCGTCGGCCGCTGCGCCAACGAGATCGAGCTTGGACAGCGAGGCACCGGACAGGCCGCAGGGATAGCCGGTTCCGTCTGGACGCTCGTGGTGGCGGGCCACAACACGGACTCCGATCGAGTGGGGCCCGAGGATCGCTCCCAGGTGCTCGGCGGCCTCGAGGGGGTGGGGCTCGAACGAGGAGCGACGCGGCGGGAGCGCGAGGAGCGGCAGGTCGCGGGCGAGCATCGAGGCCAGGAGGGAACTGCCGGTTCGCTCGCCCGGTGCCAGGATGTCGAGCCTCACCGCGAGCAGCGTGGCGTAGAGGGCTCCGTCGATGGAGCGGTCGGCGACGGTCGCCACCGGGCCCTGAGGGGCCCGGCGAGACTCCAGCACCGCCCGAAGGCCCGACGGATCCTCCAGAAGTGGGCCCACGAGATCGGCGGCCGCGACGAGCCCCGCCACGATTGCCCGCGTGCCAGCCCGTTCGGAGGACGACGCACCCGACGTGGGGTCGTGGGGCTCTCGACTCAATGCTGCCCAGGCGACGTCGTACAAGGCACGCAGGGCGTCCCGGACGACCTGCCCCCGAGCCGCTGGCGGTGCGAGGCGATCGCCGACGCCGCGGGCCAGCCCGGCGAGGATCGTCGAGATGAGCCGATCGGCACGGAGCGGTTCCGACCAGAGCAGGAGACCCCGGGCGAGCCGATCTCGAAGTGGTCGCGTTGGCGCACCTCGCGTTGCATAGAGGATCGGGCGACCTCGCCCCAGCACGAAGAGGTCGACCGGGATCGCATCGACGCTCGAGAGCAGCCACGCCGGCACCGGCACGAGATTGGGCGGGGCGCCCAAGGTCGAGAAGGGCACCCACCGTGCGGTCATCGTTCAGCTGAGTCCCGGGACCACTCGACACGCTCATGAACCATGGTCCTGAGGATTGCCGGTCGAGCCCCGAAGTCGAGGCCCGTTTCGAGGAGGCCCGCTTGTCACACTTGGCCGTGACGATCAGACTATAGACCGGCTCCGCCTGGACGGGCGGCGCGAGTCGAATCGCACCATGACAGACCGAGCCCGAGGGTACACTCACACCAGACTCATGGAGCAGCGACCGCGCGCATCCCACGCCCTGCTCGTCGACGACGACGAGTATGTCCATGGGATCGTCCGTCGAGCTCTCGCCCCCTTGTTTGTCGAAGTCGAGGGGGTGGTCTCGGGCTCGGCGGCCGTGAGGGCCGCACGAACGGCGATCTACGATCTCGTCCTCTTGGATCTCGGGCTGCCGGATGTCGATGGCTGGACGGTCCTCCGGGAACTCCAACAGATTGCCACCCTGCAGGACACGCCGATCGTCGTCGTGAGCGGCCTCATTGGTCATCCCGCCGTCCGCTCAGCTGGCGTGGCCGCCTTCATCCCCAAGCCGATCAAGACGTCCGTCCTCATCCGGGTCGTCCGCGAACTCCTGCTGACCCACCGCGCCCGACCACACGGGGCGCACTCGGCCTAGCTCAGCGTCGGGCCACGTCCGCTTGCGGCCCATTCCGGGCTTCGAGCGAGAGGGTCACAGCGCGGTCGGTCTACGGTGCCACGGCCGTCTCGGAGAGCAGCCGACGAGCTGGAGTGAAGAATTCGTGCATGCGCCGGGCAGGGCCTGCCTCGAGGACCCGGTACTCAGCGCTCCGAAAGCCGTCTCGGGCGCCGATCAGGCAGATGAACTCGCGGAGGAGCCGGTCGTTGAACTGCCCGGCCATCTCGAACCGCATGATCCGTAGTGCCTCGAAGGGGGAGCTCGCGGGCTTGTATGGGCGTACCGACGTCAGAGCGTCGAAAGCATCAGCGATGGCGACCAGCTGGGAGTCAGTAGGTACCGAATCGCCGATCCTGCCAGCTGGATAGCCCGAGCCGTCAGCCCGCTCGTGGTGTTCGAGAATGATGTGAGCGTAGCTTGGGACCTCGCCGAGGCTCGAGACGACGATCTCGTAACCGATCTCCGGGTGACGGCGCATGACCCGCCACTCCTCGGGGTCGAGGGGTCCCGGTTTGTCGAGGATCCGGGCCGGCATCCGGTTCTTGCCGATGTCGTGGAGCAGGGCACCGCGGCCGATGTCACGGAGGTCCGCCCTCGGGCCCAAGACGGCGCGACCAAGGATTGCCGCGTAGACCGCGGTGTTCATGGCGTGGGTGTGGGTTCGGAGATGGCGCTGCATCGTGGCCACCATCGACCAAAGGAGGTCCTCTTCGACGAGAATGGCCTTCAGGACGACATCGGTGGCTTCCTTCGCTGCCATGAGGTCCGACCGACGGACAGACCCACGAGGTGAGAAGAGAGGGCGGGCAATGTGCGTCGTCATGGCGTAGGCGATCCGCATCCTGGACGAAGGAGGCAGTCGTCCGGCGGACAGGACTCCCGGGAGGGCGGCGACCAGAGCCGTTCGAAGAAGTTCGGAGTCCTCGTGGCGGATGAGGAGCGGGGGCGCGAACTCGAGGTGCTGGCGCAGCCCGCTCGTCTCCGCACCCTGACCAGCATGGAGCACTGCTCGGCGGCCGCGGGCGACGAAAATCGGACAGGGCAGAGCTTCGAGGCCCTCTAGCAGTTCGATCGGGAGCGGATCATAGCCAGCCGGGAGCAGCTCCCGGCCTCCCCCCGAGAGCCGGCCACCCGGGTGCCTGGCGAACTCGCCCCGCGCCATCGGGTCCGCCCCGTCAGGCGTCGCGGCGGATCGTGAAGGCATCGGCCTGGCGGCCGACGGCAGCGGAGGTCGCGCCCAGCTGGGTCAGGAGCGCCTCGAGCTGGGCATACTTCCGCTCCAGGCGGTCCTGGACCTCCGACAGGCGGTCCTCCTCGCGCTGCCGGCGCCGGTCGAGATCGCGGAGCTCGGCGTCGACGGCGGCCTGCCGGCCATCGAGGAGCCCGCCGACCGCCGTCAGGCCGGCGAGCCGGTCCGCGAGGGGAGACAGGACGCCATCGAGTGAGTCGAGGAGCGCGGCGACCCGAGCTGGGTCGCGGTCGAGGGCTCGTTCGAGGGCACCTCCGTCGAGCTGGAGGCGGCTGACGCCGTTCTTGCCCGAACCCAGCGGCCCGCTCGAGACGCCGAGATCACCGAGGGAGCGGAACCCGTTCGTCCATGCCGCTGCCGGAGCCATGAGGAGACCGCGAACGCCGAGGGCGAGGCCGGCGAGGGTGGCGTCGCCCCCGAGGGGCGCCGTCGCCCCGGTGGTCGCCGTCGAGAGGCCGTCGAGGAGGTCGGCCAGGGCGTTGTAAGCGGCGACAATCTCCTCGAGGCCGGACCGGATCGCCGCCCGGTCGACGCCGACGCTCAGGGTGACCGGGCTCGCCGTCGTCGCCCGGAGGTCGAGGGTGACCCCCTCGATGAGCGCGCCGACCTGGTTGGATTCGCTCGTCACCGTCTGACCGTCGACGGTGAAGCGGGCGACCTGCCCGAGGGTCTGGGCCGCCGTCGTACCGGGCGCGAGGCGGAGGGCGGCGCCGAGGGTGCCGGAGACATCCTCGATGGCGATGGCGCCCGGCCCCGTCGTCGTCCGGGTCAGGACGATGCGGTCGTTCGTCCGGTCGAGGGAGGCGACGACACCGGCGCCGGCGGCGTTGATCCGAGCCAGAACCGAGGCGAGGGTATCGGTCGTCGTGTCGTAGGCGATGGTGACGCCGTTGATCGTGAGCTCGCCCGTCGTCGTCGAGGTCAGACCGGTCAGGCCGGCGGCGTCGAGCGCCGTCGAGGTCCGGACGACCCCGAGCTCGACGGTGCTCCGAAGCTCGGCGTTCCCGGGGCCGAGGCTCGCGCTGCCGACGCCGGCCAGGCCGGTGACGGCGAAGAAGTTGGAGGTATCAGCGGCGATCCCGAACCGGACCTCGTGGGCGAGCGACGCCCCGCCGATCGAGACGACGATGCGGTTGTCGGCCACGGACGCCGTCACGGTCGCTCCGGGATCGCTGGCCGCGATCTCGGCGCCGACGGCCGTGGCGATGGCATCGAGGACGTCGCTGAGCGTCGTCGTGGCCGGGTCACCGATGCCGACGGAGAGGATCGTCCCGTCCACGACGACACCGATGGTGCCGCTCGTGACCGCCCCCGGGAGGTTGAGGTCGGCGAGGGGGGTTCCGGCCGTGGCGGCCGTGATCGGGGTTCCGACCTGGCTTTGGGAGACGGCCCGGGTGGCGGTCGCGAGCTGCTCGATGCTGATCGTGTGGCTGCCCGGAACAGCCTCCGCGGTCGCCGTGGCCGCCAGGACAGCCGGATCGCTGCTCGTCGCGGTTCGGGCTGCGCCAAGGCCGCGGACCGTGAAGGCCGTCAGCTTCGAACGGAGGTCCTCGAGGGCGGCCCGCACCTTCGCGTAGGCGTCGGCCCGGGCCTGGAGGACCGTCCGCCGAGCGACGAGGCGATCGAGGCCGCGGCGCTCGACGGCCATGAGGGCATCGATAATCGCCTTCGTGTCGAGGCCGGAGGACAGGCCACCGAACTGGATCGTGGGCATGCGGTCTCCTCGTCGGCGGAGAAGCGGTCAGGGGAGGAGTCGGCCGGGAGGCTGGCCGACTTGAGGGCCGGTCGGCGGTCGGCGAAGCGGCGGGACCGGGGCTGTCGGCTTCGATCGGCGCCGATCAGCCTTCGGCGGCAGCGTCTCGGCGAGGACGGCCAGGTGAGCTCGGACGGCGCTCGCCACGGCCGGATCGGCGAGGAGGACACTGAGGGCCAGAACGGGGCGCCGGCGGTGGCGGCCAGGGAGGGAGCGTCCAGCCCACCCGGGCACGACGGCCGAGCTCACGCTGGGAGGGGCACGCGGCCGGCGCCGGCCGTTCCACCTCGGCCTGCCGACGGCGTGGGGTCGTGCAAGCCAGCGGCAACCTGGCGGGCGGCCACTTCGGTCCAGGCCTCGAGGAGATCGCGGAGGAGACCGAGGGCTTCCTCGGTCGGCCGGGGGTCGCCCCTGAGATTGCCGTCCACGAGGCGGCGGAGGACGAAGTCGTAGATGGCGTCGAGCTGGCTGGCGATCGGCCCGGCGCGGAAGTCGAGGACCTCCTGGAGCCCGGCCACGATCGCCTGGCAGCGGATCGAGGCCGTGTGAGCGGCCTCTCGGTCGCCTCGCTCGAGGGCCTCGAGGTGGCGCCGCCCGAATCGGATGGCACCCTGGAGGAGGAGGACGACCTGACCGACGGGGGTCGCCGTCGTGATCTGGTCGGTGCGGTAGGTCGAGGCCGGGTCGTGCATCGGATTGAGACCCTTTCCTGATCGGCGGCGAGGTCTGCGCCAAGGGGAGGCGTGAGCCGGCGACCGATGCAGGTCGCCGGCTCACGGGATCGGCGGGCTCCTCGCCTAGCGGAGGAGCGCGAGGACCGACTGTGGAGCCTGATTGGCTTGGGCGAGGATGGCGGTGCCAGCCTGCTGGAGGATCTGGAGCTTGGTGAAGGTCACCATCTCCGCGGCGACGTCGAGGTCACGGATCCGCGACTCCGACGCGGCCAGGTTCTCGGCGGCAACGTTCAGGCTGTTGATCGTGTGCTCGAGGCGGTTCTGGGCAGCGCCGAAGGTGCCGCGCATGCCGCTCACGTAGTTGATGGCGTCGTCGACGGCGCTGATCGTCGCTGTGCCAGATGAGAACACGGCGCTGATGTTGGCCGAGTCGATGAACGCCGAAACGGCACTCACGCCGGCGTCGAGGCCGCCGAAGGTGACATCGAGGGTCTCGCTGTCGTTGGCGCCGACCTGGAAGGTCACGGTCGTCCCGGTCCCGGAGAGGAGAGCGACACCGTTGAACTTCGTCTGGCTGGCAACCTTGCCGATGGCGTCGGCGAGTTCCTTCACCTCGGCCTCGATGGCGGCCTGCGAGCCACTATCGTTCGTGCCGTTGTTGTACTGGACTGCCAGCTCGCGGATCCGCTGGAGCATGGCATGGACCTCGTTCAGGGCGCCCTCGGCGGTCTGGACCATCGAGATGGCGTCCTGGGCGTTTCGGCTGGCCTGGTTCAGGCCACGGACCTGGGCCCGCAGCTTCTCGCTGATGGCGAGCCCCGCCGCATCGTCGGCGGCCCGGTTGATCCGCAAGCCCGACGAGAGCTTCTCGACCGACCTCCCGAGCTGAGTCCCGGTCAAGGCCAGGTTCCGCTGGGCGATGAGGGCTTCGATGTTCGTGTTGATCCGGACTCCCACTGGTTTGGCCTCCTAGCCACTACCGAATCGGTGGGCGGCGTCCATGCCGCCGACGGGAACCGCTCCCGTCGGGGGAGGGGTCGGTTGCCGGCAGCCCATCCTTGAGCCGGAGGTGCGAGCCTGGTGCGTTCGGGCCACGGGCGGGTCAGGACGGACCGGTCGACATCCGCTCGGTGCCACCGGAAACAGGCCAGGGTGTTCCCCTACCCGAAGCTGGGAATGGTCGTCGCGCACCCTTGGCGGCACCCTCTAGCCGGAGATCACCGTTGCCCCAGGCTCGACCAGGAAGGAGCGCTCATGCTCGCCTCAGTCCCCGCCGCGCCGGTGAGCGCGACGGACGTCCTCGCCGAGGGCGCCACGGAGCGCCCCCGACGCCGGCCGCCCACGGTCGCCATCGTCATCCCGACCATCCGTGATCTCGCCTTCCTGGAGGCCTGGCGGGACGAGTTCGGGGGCTGCCGGGTCATTGTCTGTGAGGACCGGCCGGAGCGCCAGCTCGTTCGACCCGAGGGATGGACGATCGAGCACTACTCCTGGGCAGAGATCGATCGTGAACTTGGATCGCGATCCTGGGTCATCCCCCGCCAGAACGCGGCGATCCGGAATTTCGGCTACTGGAAGGCGTGGCAAGGCGGCGCCGATGTCATCGTCACCATCGATGACGACTGCTACCCGGCCTCGCGTCCCTTCCTCGCTCGCCATATCGAGAACCTCGAGCGGTCTGTGACCCTCGGGTGGCAACCGGTGACGAGCTTCTACACCCGCGGCTTCCCGTACGGCATCCGCGACCGGGCACCGGTCGTCGTCAGCCACGGGCTCTGGGAGAAGATTCCCGATCTCGACGCACCGACCCAGCTCCTCCACCCCGATCTGCGCCTCGAGCGCCCGAGCGACGTCGCGGTCATCGCCCGCGGCAGCTACTTCCCGATGAGCGGGATGAACCTCGCCTTTCGGGCCGACTTCGCCCCTGCGATGTGGTTCCCCCTCATGGGCCGCGGCTGGCCCTTCGATCGTTTCGACGACATCTGGGCCGGCGTCCTCGCCAAGCGCGTCGCCGACCACCTCGGCCTGGCAATGGTCTCCGGGCTGCCCACGGTCGAGCACCGGCGAGCGAGCAACGTCTTCGCGAACCTCAGGAAGGAGGCAGCCGGGATCGAAGCGAACGAGACCTTCTGGCGCGCAGTCGATGGCGTCCACCTCGATGCCAAGACGGTCGTCGGTGCCTACCGCGAACTCGCCGAGCGGCTGCCCCTCGATGGTCCCTACTTCGAGCGACTTCGCCAGGGCATGCTGACCTGGCTCGAGCTCTTCTCGTGAGCCGATCGCCCACGGGGCGGGGGGGAACCGGCCGCCATCGCCGAGGGTCGCTCGATGGTCGGGCCTCGCCGCCGAAGGCGCCTGCGGATGCCCGCGTTCGTCCGGCGCCGCTCGGCCTTCGACCCGACCAACGCGTCCTCGTTACCTGCCCAGCGGCGAGCGTGACCGGCGGCCCCGAGGCGCTCCACCAACTCGTCGATGCCCTCGTCGCCCTCGGTGCACGGGTCGCCCTGGCATACCTGGCCCCCCGCCCCGATCGCAGCTTTCGGGCATCGGTGACGGCGGCTTCCACGCCGCGTGCCTACGCGCGCTACCAAGTCCCGCGCTGGCTCGCGCCCCTCCCCGACGACCCTGCCACCGTCATTGTCGTCCCCGAGATCTGGAGCGCCGTCACCGTTGAGTTCGCGGCCGCCCGGGTTGGCCTCTGGTGGCTGAGCGTCGACAACAACCTGATGTCGGAGCTGGGTCGCTACTTCGAGCGACCCCGACCACAGCGGCCCGTCGTCCATCTCTACCAGTCGGCCTACGCTCGCGCCTACCTTGAGGCCCACGGCGTCCTCGGCTATCCGCTGGGAGACTACCTGGCTCCGGTGCACCTCGGGGAGTGGGAGTCCCCGGCGCGCCTGCGGCGCGTCGCCTTCAATCCGAAGAAGGGGCTCGAGACGACGCTCCGCATCATCGAGCGCAGCCTCCAGCTCGGCCTGGAGGCGGAGTGGGTCCCCATCGCCAACCTCGATGCCGCTGGCGTCGCGGCGCTCCTCAAGACGTGTCGGGTCTACGTCGATTTCGGCCCGCACCCAGGGATGGATCGGCTCCCGCGGGAAGCCGCCCTCGCTGGCTGCTGCGTCGTCACCGGGCGTCGCGGGGCAGCGGGCTTCACCGAGGATCTCCCCATCCCGGACGAGTTCCGCGTCCCGGACGACGACACTGATCTCGCAGTTGCCACCATCGCTCGCTGCCTCAACGATCGGGCGACGAGCGAGGCCTTCGAGCCCTATCGAAGCTGGATTCGAGGTCAACGAAACCGCTTCTTGGCCGACGTTGGGAGGATCTTCGGTCTTTCCGGGCTTCCATCGCAGCAAGCCAACATCGGAAGCGTGCTCGTCGGGGGGCGGCCGTGAGCTCGCGCCTCCGCGTCCTCGTCTACGGCTCGACGCCTCAGGGCGTCTGTGATTTCTACCGGACCTGGATGTTCCAGCCCTACCTCGAGGCGCACGGGATCGAGCTCCGGGCGTGGCTGGCCCGGACCCCACCCCGGCCGGCGCGCCGCGCCCTGGGCCTCGCCTGGGCGGATCGTGAGGCCCTCGAATGGGCCGACGTCATCGTCTTCCGACGTGCCGAGCAGACGCACCACCTCTGCTTGGACTGCGACTTTGCCAGCCCCAGACGAAGCGAGGCCGACGAGCACGCCCGGAGCCGCGGCCACGCGATCCAGGCCGCTGCCAACGAGTTCCTCCGACCCCTCTGGGCGACCATCGAAGCCGAGCCCCGACTCCTGGCGGGACGGGGCCTCATCTACGAGACCGACGACGATCTCCTCCGCATCCCGACCTGGAATGGACAGCGTCGGATGTTGCGCCCTGAGCGCGATCTCGTCGAGGGGATGCTCCGGCGGGCCGATCTCGTCACCGTCTCGACCCCGACCCTCGCCGAGCGGGTCCGTCCCTACAGCCCGCGCGTCCGGGTCATCCGGAACGCCCTCGACCCAGGCTGGTACGCGGCGGCGACGCCAGATCCCGATCTTCGCGGTCAGCCCCGGGTCCTCCACTACGGCAACCTGGCACGCTTGCGCTATTACGAGGTCTGCCGAGCTTCCGTCGAGGCGGTGAAGGAGCGCCATCCCGACCTCTGGCGGGTCTGGCTCGGGGCGCCCGACAGCGCCGAGCACCGGGCCCGCATCGCAGCCGTCGCCGACGAGGTCCGCGACTACGTCGTCGGAGTGCCGGACTTCGCCCGGGCCCTCGTTCGAGCCCGGCCCGAGGTCGGCCTCGCCCCCCTCCTCGGCGATGACTTCGACCGGGCCAAATCCGAGCTCCACTGGCTGGAGTACAGCCTCGCCGGGGCCGTGACCGTGGCCACCCGGACGATGGTCGGCGGACCGTACAGCGTCATCCGGAACGGCGTCGACGGCTTCCTCGTCAAGGGCAAGGCCGAGTGGTTCGAGACCCTCCTCCGCCTCGCCCGCTCTCCCGAGCTCCGAGCGGAGGTCGCCGGGCGGGCTCGGGAGCGCGTCCTGGCGGAGTACGACGCCCGGCGTCGGGCGGCCGAGTGGGCGGACGCCTTTCGCTGGGCGGCGGAGCACGCCGGGATCGGGCGCCTCGGGCGGGGCCTCGTCGTCGACGAGAACGCCATCGCGGCCGTTCGCACGACGGCGACGGCCGGGCTCGCCCATCGACGGCGCGTCCGACACTGGGAAGCTGCAGCGGCCGAACGCCTCGCTCGCCTTCGTGAGGCGCGCCCGTCGCCTCGCCCGCGGCAGCAGCTCGTCAGCGTCATCCTCCCCGTCGCCGGGAGCGTCGACCCTGGGGGCGGGGCCACGCAGGTGAGCCTCGTCGAGGTCTCCGTCGCCTCGATCCTCGACGGGCTCCACCGGGACGTCGAGGTCCTCGTCGTGGGGCCGCCGACGATCCTCCCGCCCCGCCTGTCCGACACCCGGGTGCGGCGGATCGAGCCGCCTCTCGCCCCGCAGCTCCGGGCCCCCGAAGCCTGCGGCCTGACACCAACCGATGCCCGAGGCGACGGATTCCCGGACGGCGAACCGACGCCCGCCGCTAGCTGGGCCACCGTCGTGGCCGAGATGCTCTGGGCTCGGGCCGCCAACCGAGGTCTCGCGGCCGCCCGCGGAGGCTGGATCTCGACCCTCGAGCCGGGTACCGTTCTCGTCCCCGAGCACCTCGCCCTCCTCCTCGAGGTTGCCCTCGACGAAGACCTCGAGGCCGTCTATGGCTGGCGCGAGGAGGACGACGGACGCCGAGCCGGCCAGTGGCCGCCGGATCCCGAGGACATCCCGCCCGGCTGCGAGCTCGTCTCGGCCGACCTTGCCTTCGTCCGGTTCGATCCGAGGGCCCGGCGCCTCGGCCGATCGCCGGTGGCCGAGCGCTGGCGGCGGCTCCTTGCCCTCGGCACGAGGGTCGCCAACGTCGAGACCGTCGTCGCCCGGCGGCGTTCGATGACGAGCGAGCTCATGCCGGCCGCGGCCGGTCGCTCCGGACAGCACCTCGTCGCCACAGGGAGGATTCGATGACGCCCATGGCTGCCGATTTCGACCCGCAGCGCTTCCTGGCCGGCTTCGCCGCCGCCGAGCGGCTCCGAGGACGGCGACCGCTCCGTCTCCACCTCGGGCCTGGCTCGGTCCGACTGCCGGGTTGGGTTCGCGTCTCGGCCGATCCGTCCGTCGGCGACCTCGACCTCGATCTCCGGCTGGCCCTGCCCTTCGACGACGGCAGCGTCGAGGCGATCTACGGCTGGGAGCTAGCCGACCTCCTCGGCGAACGTCTCGTCGCCTTCGCCCTCGAGGCCTGGCGTGTCCTCGAGCCCGGCGCTCGACTCCGGCTCGTCGGTCGCGACCGGGCTCGCGCCGAGGCGGAGGTCCGGCGCCTCGCCCTCCAGGGGGTCGTCGACCTCGGTCGCCTTCGGACCCTGCCGACCTGGGCAGGGGCGGACGTCGTCGCCCTCCTCGAGAAGGTCGGCTTCGCCCTCGTCGCTCCGATGGGCCTCGACGACAGCGAAGACCCCCGCCTGGCGGGCCTCGAGACCCACCACGGGCTTGGAGCCGCCGACGGAGCGAGCTGGTTCGCCGTCGAAGCGGTCCGCTGACGGCAGGGGCGGTCGTCGGCGATCCCGACGACCCGTCTCGTTTGGGTTCCGCGCTACGGGCTGCGCACTCCGAGGACCGACCGCACGCGCCGAGCGCTCGTCGCAGCCGTGCTCGTCTCGGCGGAGACGGCGGCGAGGAGTTCGGTCCGGACGATCGGCACCGCCGACGGGGCCGTGACGGCGACGACGACCCGATCCCCGCTCACCCGAACGATCGTCAGCTCTACGTCCTCGCCGATCCGCAGCCCCTGGCCCGGCCGGCGGGTGAGGACGAGCATCGTCACCTCTCCCCGAGGGGCGCCCGGAGGGGGAAGGCCGGGTCCTCGATGACGAGCTGCCGGGCGACACCGGCCGGGCCGACGACGATCGGACCGGCCAGGTTCGCCGTGACCGTCGGTGGCTCGCCGTGGGCGGCGAGGAGGACGAGGACCGCCTCGTCCGGGTCGACGAGACCGAGCTCGAACAGCCGCTCGAGTCGACCCGGGGCGATCTTGTGCAGGAGGACGGCGAGGACGACGAAGCTGCGCTCATCGAGGCAGGCGAGCTCGAGCAGGTCGCCCCGTTCGAGGAGGCGCAGCCGAAACCGTCGGAGTTCGGGCAGACCGATGAGGCCGGCCGGAAGCTCGATCTGCGACGGGAGCGGCGAGGATGTCGCCGATCCCGGGGAGGGCGGGGCGAGAAGCGGGGCATCGGGCGCGCCGGCCGGGCCGGGTTGGGTGGCGGGCTGGCCGGGCATCGTCAGCGGAGGTAGTCGACGAGGCTCGTCGACAGGACCCGGGCCGTGACGCCGAGGGCAGCCTGGTACGTCGTCTCTCGGCGGCTCAGCTCGCCGATCGCCTCGGCCAGGTCGGCATCCTCGACCATCGAGCGGAGTCGCTCGGTCGCCAAGCGGGCGTCGTCGAGGGCGCTGCGGGTCAGCCCGAGCCGGTTCTGGCGGGCGCCGACGACGGCCCGGGCATCGACGACCCCGGTCAGGGCGGTATCGAGACTCGCCAGCGTCGTTGCCGAGGCCGGGGCGCCGCTCTCGAGCTCCGTGGCCAGGTCGTCGAGGGCACCGAGGACGGGATCGAAGACGGTGCTGCCGACGACGTTCACCGGCAGGCTCGTGCCCGGCCCAATCCAGGCCAGGATCGTCCCAGTGTCGCCCTGGTAGGACCCCGTCGCCGAGCCGTAGGGGGCGACATCGGTCCGGAGTCCCGAGAAGATGTACGTGTCGCCCGCCTTCGTCGCGGCAAGGGCGACGACCTGATCGGCGAGCTGCCGGACCTCGCGCCCCATCGCTGCCCGGTCGTTGGCCGAGAGGCTCCCATTGGCACCGGCGACGGCGAGCTCCCGAGCCCGCGTGACGATCTCGCTCGTCCGAGCGAGGGCCGTGTCGGCCAGGCCAAGGAGCCGATCCCCGGCATCGACGTTCCGGAGGTACTGCTCGATCTCGGCCATGGCGTCGGTCAGCTTCACGGCCCGCCGGACGTCGGCGGGGTCGTCGGAGGGCCGGTTCAGGCGGCGGGTCGTCGCGACGCGCTCGCTCGCCCGGTCGAGGCCGGCCAGGTTCGCGGCCAGGGCGCGGAGGACGTTGGCGTGGAGCATGCTCTGGGTGACGCGCATCAGGACCTCCGGTGGGGGGCTGGGGCGCCGACGGGATGAGGCGCCTCGGTCCGCCTCATCGCCCGACGACTCCCGTTCGATTGATGAGGGTGTCGAGGAGTTCGTCGACAGCGGTGATGACCCTGGCCGAAGCGGCGTAGGCGTGCTGGAAGCGGATGAGGTCGGCCGCCTCCTCGTCGAGGGACACACCGCTGACTGACTCGCGCCGGTTCCTGAGGTAGTCGACGACTGCCGACTGGCCGTCGGCGATCCCCTGGGCGCTCCGGCTGTCGGCCCCGATCCGACCGACGAGGCCAGCGTAGAAGTCGGCCGCCGTCTGCGTCCCGCTCCCGAGGATGAGGGCCGACCGGAGCTCGGCGATGGCAGCCGCGACGGAGCCGTCGCCCGGCTGGCCGGAGGCCGCCGCGGCAGCGACGCGGCGCGGGTCGGCGGCAACGGCCGGGGCCACGGCCAGGGTGGCGGCTGCGTCGCCAGCCGCGTACGTGAAGAAGGCGCCGCCCGGCAGCCCGGTCGCGTCGATGCCGGAAGCGTGGAGGCCGTTCACGGCGTCGGCGATCCCAGCGGCCAGCTCGTCGAGGGCAGTCCGGTACGTCGCCAAGGGTCCGTCCCGAAGCTCGGCGAGGGCGGCGAGGCGGCCGTCACCAACTGCGACGGCGTCGCCCCAGCTCCACTGGGCCTCGACATGGCCAGCCCCATCGCTGCCGACGACGAGAGCCCGGGCGGTGTCGCCGCTCACCAGGTCGGTGCCACCGAGGAGGACGGTCACCGTCCCGTCGGCCTGCCGTTCGACGCCGACGCTCACGAGCTCGGCGAGTTGCTCGAGGAGGAGGTCGCGGGCGTCCTCGAGGTCGTTCGCCCGTTCGCCGGTGACGACGACCCGCTGGATCTGACGGTTGAGGACGGCGATCCGGGCGGCGAGGTCGTTCACCTCCCCGATCCGATCGCGGAGCTCCCCGTCGAGGGAGCTGGCGAGGTCGGCGAGCTGGCGAGCCGTCCGGTTCAGGCCGCTGGCGAGGGTGGCGGCCGCCTCGACGAGGGCCGAACGGGCGGCGAGGGAGGTCGGCTCGGCAGCGACATCGTGCCAGGCCGACCAAAAGCGGGCGAGGACGCCCGACAGGCCCGCGTCGGTGGGCTCGGGGAGGATCGTTTCGACCCGGGCGAGGGTGTCGCGGCGGGTCGTCCAGGCCGCGGCTCCACCAACCTGGGTTCGGATCTCGGCATCGAGGAACTGATCCCGTATCCGCTCCACGCCTGCGATCGAGACGCCCGTCCCAAGCTGGCCGAAGCCGGCCCGGTTGAAGGCCGGGTAGCTGAAAGGCGGTGAGGCGACGAGACGGACCCGCTGCCGGGAGTAGCCGACGGTGCTTGCGTTCGCCGTGTTGTGGGCGGCCGTGTCGAGCATCGTCTGTGCAGCCCGGAGGCCGCTGAGACCGATGGACAGACCGAACCAGGCGCTCGTCATCGTCGGTCCCCCGATACCCTAGGCTCGCCGCTCGACGAGGGTCTGGCCCGGAGGCCGGGCCGCCCCGGCCGCCGCCGATCCGTAGATCGTCCCGTCGGCACCGCCCCCGAGGCACCGGGCGAGGAGGTGGAGGGCCGTCGCTTCTGAGCTCCAGGCACGTTCGATGAGGTGGGCGGCCAAGCGGGCGCTCGCCGCGAGGCGGCTGGCGAAGTGATCGAGGATCACGCCGTCGGAGGCACGGTCCGGGAACTCGAGGCCGTCGGCGGCGAGGCGCTCGATACCGGCGACGAGCTCGGCGGCCGTCGCCGTTGCGGCCTCGAGGGCCCTGGCGTCGTGTCGAACGACGGCCGCCGCAAGGGCCTCCATCGCCTCGACGAGGGCGACGAAGGACCGGTAGGGCTCGCGGTCGGGAACGCCGACGGGGCCGCTGCTCGGTCTGGGCACGGCCGCCCGGCGAGGGGTCCGGGGCTCCGACCGGGGAGCCGATACGGCTGCCGCGGCCATCACCGCTTCCCCTCGAGCATCGCCCGGGCGACGACCACGGGGTCGACGCGATACGTTCCGGCCGCCAGCTCCCGGCGCAGGGCGTTGAGTCGTTCGGCCCGGACGTCGGGGGCCGCAGCGGCCGCGGCGAGGACGGCGGCCAGCTCGCGGCTCCGGGCCGACAGCTCGACCCGGACCGCCGGCCCGGCGGCAGCGGTCGGGGCGGCGTCGACTCGCCCCGACCTGCCCGTTCCACCCGGCCCGCCGGCCCGGGTCGTCGAGAGACCCGGGCCGAGCCCGGCGGCGAGGGGGGCGAGAGGCCGCGGGTTCGCGTCGTCGATCTTCATGGCAGACCTCCGCTCATCGCTCCATGAGGTGTCGGCGCATCGAGCCGGCAGCTTGAGGACAACCGGCGTTCGGACTCACCGCTCACCCCCGGAGCCTCCCGATCCGAACGGCTTCATCGACCGTCGCGTCGGTCGCCGACCAGGCCCGCGAAGCGAGGGCCATCGAGCGCTGGAGCGCAATGAGATCGGTCATCGCCGAGGTGAGGTCGACGTTCGAGCGCTCGAGGGCCCCCTGGCGGATCAGCCCGGTCCCCGGGCTCGTCGGGCCGTCAAGGCCGAAGAGGCCAGGTCCGAGGCGACGGACGCCGGTGGCCGGCCAGGCGACGATGGCGAGGCGCCGGCCGGTCCCCTCGATCGTCCCATCGGGAGCGACGGCGAAGGAGCCCGACGGGGCGACGATGGGCTGGCCGTCGGTGCCGAGGACGAGCAGGCCATCGACCGTCGTGAGGCGGCCGAAAACATCGAGTCGGAAGTCGCCCGCTCGGGTGTAGGCGAGGCCGCCGTCGGGGGTACGGACGACGAAGAGCCCGTCGCCTTCGATGGCCAGGTCGGTCGGCCGGCCCGTCGGCTCCAGTCCGCCCGGGCTCGCGTCGAGGTACGGCCCTCGGGGGATCGTCGCCGTTCCCAGCCGGCCGAGACCGGCGCCGTCGATTCGAGCGAGCTCGACGGCGAAGTCGACTTGCGCGGTCCGACTGGCACGGAAGCCAGGGGTGTTCACGTTCGCCACGTTGTCGGCGACGACGTCGAGGCGGCGGAGGGCCGCCAGGGCGCCCGAGAGGGCGGTGTACCAGCCACGGATCATTGGCCCTTCCTCCGACTGCGTCGAGGACGGATCGCGGCCCCCTCGGGCCCGACGAGGTGGGCCCGGAGGGCGAGGACCGCCTCGGTGTGGATCTGGCAGATCCGCGATTCGGTCACCCCCAGGAGGGCGCCGATTTCGCGGAAGGTGAGACCATCCTGGTAGTAAAGACCGAGGATGGTCCGCTGGCGCTCCGGGAGGCGCTCGATCGCCCGAGCGAGCGACTCGACCTCGCTCCGGCGAAGAGCCACTTCCTCCGGATCGGGTGCATCGAGGTCGACGGCCCCGTCGAGGAGGTTCGACGAGTCGTCGTCTTGGCGGCCGTCGAGAGCGTCGAGGGAGATCGTCGTCAGCGAGGCTCGCGTCAGTCGCTCCCGGTACTGCTCGAGGCTGAGACCGAGCCGGGCCGCAACCTCGACCTCCGTCGGCCCCCGGCCGAGTTCCGCCTGGAGGCTCGCCATCGCGGATCCGATGGCCCGGGCCGCTTCGCGGCCGGCGCGGCCGACGATATCGAGGGCGCGCACGGCATCGAGGATGGCGCCGCGGATCCGGACGATGGCGTACGACTCGAAGGAGGCCTCGGCATCGGGTCGGTAGGCGTCGATGGCGCGCAGGAGGCCGATGGCGCCGACCTGCATCGCGTCCTCGTGATCGAAGACCCCCGGCACGACCGCCTCGAGTCGGCCGACGACGTACTTGACGAGATGCCCGTACCGGGCGATGAGGGCCTCCCGGTCGAGGGGCCCTTCGGTCACCGCCGCCGGGACGCCGCCGGTCGTCTCGGTCGCCGGTCGGGCCGCCGGTCGCGGCACGGTCGCCGGTCCCTCGGCGAGGACGGGCGCGCCGTCGAGGACGGCCGCCGGCGCCGCCAGCCACGGAGCGACTTGATCCGGGGAACGGGCCGCGAGCGGCCGGGGTGCCGGCAGGCCGGGTTCCATCATCGGGTGGCCCTCCCAGGCGCCTCACGGACACTGGCCGGCTCGCGGGTCGGCTCGCGGGTCGGCTCGCGGGTCGGCTCGCGGGTTACCGTTCCCTCCGGCCCTCCCCCGCCTCGACCGGCCTTCCGGCTCCGGGCTCGCTCCCGACGCGCCCGCAGCCGGCGGAGCCGCTCCTCGGGTGTCTCGAGAAGACCGATGGCGATCCGGCCCCCGGTCGTGAAGACGGCGGCGGCGAAGGCGGCCCGAAGGGCGGCGTCGAGGGGTCCGAGGCCCGCCTGGAGGGTGAGTCCCCCGACGACGAGGGCGGCCAGGAGAGCGAGCCGCACCGTCCAGGCGGCGACGAGAAGCTCCATCCGTTCCACCTCCACCTAGATCTCGACCTGGGCATGGACGACGACCGGGACGCTCGGCACGAGCTCCTCGTAGGCGACGACGGCGAGCTGCGGGAACTGCCGCTCGGCGAGGGCCCGGAGGGCAGCTCGGGTCCGCGTCCTCGAGAGGAGGAGCGGCGGGTGCCCGGCCTCGGTGAGGGTCTTGATGGCCGCAGCGATCGCCTCAAGGAGAGCCCGCGACTCCGTCGGTCCGAGCTCGAGACCGATCCGGCCGGAGCCGACGACGACGGCCTCGGCGAGCCGGGCGTCGGTCTCCGGCGCGACGGCGGCCGCGTGGATCGAGCCGTCGGCCCCTCGGTGCCGCTGCGAGATGACGCGGGCGAGCGCGTGCCGGACGGCCTCGACGATGAGGGCCGGTTCCTTCGTCGAGCGGGCGGCGTCGGCCGCCGCGGCGAGGATCGTCACCAGATCGCGGATCGGGATCTGCTCGCGCAGGAGGCCAGCGAGGACGCGCTCGACCTCGCCGACGGTGAGGATGTTCGGGACGACCTCCTCGACGATCCCGGGTGCCTCGCTCCGGACGAGGTCGAGGAGGCGGTTCGTCTCGGCCCGGCCCAGGATCTCGCCTGCGTGGCGCCGGATCGTCTCCGCCAGATGGGTCGCCACGACCGAGGCGGCGTCGACGACGGTGTAGCCGAGGGCCTCGGCGCGCTCCCGGTCGGCGACGCTGATCCAGGCCGCCGGGACCCCAAAGACCGGGTCCGTCGTCGGAACCCCATCGACGGCGAGCTCGCCGCCCCGGGGGTCCATGACGAGGAGCCGACTCGGGTCGATCCGGCCGCGGGCGATCTCCGCCCCTCGGAGGCTGATCGTGTAGGTGTCCGGGTCGAGGGTCAGATCGTCGCGGACCCGAACCGTCGGCACGATGAGGCCGAGATCGGCGGCGATCTGACGGCGGATGAGGCCGATCCGCTCGACGAGCCCGCCCGTCGGATTCGCCGCCGAGCCGTCGATGAGACCGACGAGGCCATAGCCGACGGCAAGCTCAAGGGGTTCGACCCGGAGGCTGTCGATGACCGCTTCGCTCGGGAGGGAGGGGCTCGCTGCTGGCTCGGGGAGGGTCGCCCTTCCCTCGGCGCTGCCCCGGGCGGAGTCGCCCGTCCCCGACTGGCCGCTGACGAGCCAGCCGGCGCTGGCCACGAGGAGTCCGGCCGCCCCGAAGATGAGGGTCGGGAAGCCGGGCACGACGCCGACGACGAGGAGGATGCCGCCAACGACGAGGAAGAGCCGTGGTCGGGCGAAGAGCTGCTCGGCGAGGTCCGTTCCGAGACCATGGTCGGAGGTGCCGCGGGTGACGAGGATGCCGGCGGCGACCGAGACGAGGAGGGCGCTGATCTCGTTCACGAGGCCATCCCCGACGGTGAGGACCGTGTACGTCCGCAGGGCCTGCTCGAGACCGAAGCCGTGCTGGAGGATGCCGATCGTCAACCCGCCGACGATGTTGACGACGATGATGACCATGGCCGCGATGGCGTCGCCCTTGACGAACTTCGAGGCGCCGTCCATCGCCCCGTAAAAGTCGGCCTCGCGCTCGATCGCCCGTCGCCGGAGGCGAGCCTCCTCGGCCGTGATGAGGCCAGCGTTGAGGTCGGCGTCGATCGACATCTGCTTGCCCGGCATGGCGTCGAGGGTGAAGCGGGCCGCCACCTCTGACACCCGCCCCGCGCCGTTCGTGACGACGACGTACTGGATGACGACGAGGATGAGGAAGACGACGATCCCGACGACAGTGTTCCCCCCCACGACGACGTTCCCGAAAGCGTTGATGACCTCCCCGGCATGAGCCTCGAGGAGGACGAGCCGCGAGGCCGAGACGTTGAGGCCGAGCCGGAAGAGGGTGGCGATGAGCAGGAGGGGCGGGAAGGCTCCGAACTCGACGGGCTCCCGGACGTTCAGGGTCAGCAGCAGGATGGTGACGCTGAAGGTGATGTTCATGACGATGAGGACGTCGAGGAGGAGCGGCGGCAGCGGGACGATCATCATCGCCACGATGGCGACGACCGCCGCCGCCAGGAGGAAATCGCTCCGGCCGAGGAGCCCGCCCCGTGGGCGGGTGCCGGCGATCGGTTGGCTCAGGCTGCTCATCGGGACCTCCCGTCGATCCGACCCGTCGCCGGACTCGCCGGACCGCTCCTCGACGACGTGGTGCCGGAGCGAGCGCCGGCGAGGATGCGGGCCCGCGCGACGAGGACGAGGACGCGAGCGACGGCGCGGTAGAGATGGGGCGGGACCTCGCTTCCGAGGGGCCGCGGGAAGAGGGCCCGGGCGAGGGGGCGATCCTCGACGATCGGCACGCCCGCCCGACTGGCGAGCTCCCGGATCCGTTGGGCGACGAGCCGCTGGCCCTTGGCGACGATCCGCGGCGCTCTCATCGTCCGCTCGTCGTAGCGGAGGGCGACGGCGAGGTGAACCGGGTTCGTCACGACGACGTTGGCCGTCGGGACGGCGTCCATCATCCGGGAGAAGGCGAGCTGACGCGCTCGGCGGCGGCGGATCCCCCGAAGGAGTGGATCGCCTTCGGTGTCCTTCGCTTCCCGCCGGACCTCGTCCTTCGTCATCTTCAGCGCCCCGAGAGCCCGGCGCCGCGAGAGGACGACGTCGACGGCGGCGACGACGCTGAGGAGGACGGCGACCGTCACCCCGAGCTCGAAGAGGGCCTCGGCGGCTGAAGCGGCGATGGACCTCGCCGAGGCGCCGCTCGTGGCGAGGAGGCGCTCGAGCCGGCCGCCGACAGCGAGCCAGACGGCGGCAGCCAGGACGACGAGTTTGGCCAGGGCGATTCCGAGCCGGGCGAGGGCTTCCCGGTTCGCCAGCCGGCGGAGGCCGACGATCGGGTTCAGACGGTTCCACTCGACGCGGACCGAGCCCGCCGAGATGACGATCCCGCCGGAGGCTAGGCTGGCGAGGATGGCGGCCGCCGATACGGCTCCGGCAAAGGGGACTGCGATGGAGAGGCCGAGGCCGAGGCCGTCGCCCAGGGCCGCCAGCCCGGCAGTCGGCCCCGGGCGATCGGCGAGCCGCTCGAGGCTCACCCGGATGGCCGCGCCGAGGGCCGCCACGGTGCCCGGCAGGAAGCCGGCGAGGACGAGGATCCCTGTCCCGAGCGTCGCCGCCATCGTCAGCTCCTGGCTCCGGCCAACGGGCTCGCCCTTCCGGCGAGCCTCCTCGAGCCGTCGGGGGGTCGGCGCTTCGGTCCGTTGGTCGCTCACTGACCACCTCCCGGGATCGCTCCCGCGGCCGAGACGACGAAGCGACCGACGGCCGCGGCGCTCGCCGCGAGCTGGGGGAGGGCGGCGACGAGGATCGCCAGGCCGGCGAGGAGCTTGATCGGCAGGCCGAGGAAGAAGACGTTCACCTGGGGGATCGCTCGGGCGACGAGGGCGACGGCCACCTCGGCGATGAGGAGGACGAGGGCGAGAGGAAGGGCCAGCCGCGCTCCGAGCTCGAGGGCGACTGCGGCCAGGCCGGCGGCGTAGCGGCCGAGCTCGCCCGGCCAGCCGCCGCCGAGGGGGAGGCGGGCGAAGGACTCGCCGAGGGCAGTGATCATCGCCAGGTGGAGGTCGAGGGCGTAGAAGAGGAGGCCGGCGAGGATCGCGAAGAGGGGGTCGATGGCCGATCCGGTGTCGCCCCGGACGGGGTCGAAGACGGGTGCCAGGGACAGCCCGAGCTGGAGAGCGACGAGGCGGCCGACGCTTTCGATGGCGTGGAAGCCGAGGCCGACGATGAACCCGAGGGCGAGGCCAACGAGGAGCTCGAATGGGGCCGCCAGCCAGAGCGGGACCGGACTCGGGGCGATGGCTGCGCTGCGGGCGACCCCGACGGCGACGACGGCCGCCAGGCCCGCCTTCACCTGGCCCGGGATCGCCCGGTGCCCCAGCAGCGGCGCCGCGACGACGAAGCCCGTCGTCCGCATGAGGACGAGGAACAGGGTCGCCACTTCGCCGCCAACGAGGCCGATGCCGAGGGTGCCGGCGACAGCGCCGTCGCCCACCGGACCACCGCCGCTCACCGGGCGACCTCCGCCGCTGCCAAAAAAACCGACCGAGCGAAGTCGACGAGAGCCCCGAGCATGGCCGGCCCGAACAGGACGAGGACGACGATGACGGCCCCGATCTTCGGGACGAAGGTCAGCGTCGCCTCGTGGACCTGGGTCGCCGCCTGGAGAACGGAGACGACAAGGCCAACGACGACGGTCACGACGAGGATCGGGCCACCGGCCACGAGGGCAACGACGAGGGCCTGTTGGAGGGCAGTTACGATCTCGCTCGGAGTCATCGCCTCACCCGAAGCTGCGGACGAGGGAGCCGACGACGAGGACCCAGCCGTCGACGAGGACGAAGAGGAGGAGCTTGAAGGGGAGCGCGATCTGGGTCGGTGGGACCATGACCATGCCCATGCTCATGAGGGCCGAGGCGACGACGAGGTCGATGACGAGGAACGGCACGAAGAGGAGGAAACCCATCGTGAAGGCCGTCCGGAGCTCGCTCGTCACGAAGGCCGGCACGAGCACCTCGAGCGGGACGTCTGCCGCCGTGGCCGGACGCGGCGTCCGGGCCAGGTCGATGAAGGTTGCCAGGTCGCTGTCCCGGGTCTGGGTGAGCATGAAGGTCCGGAGCGGCTCGGTCGCCGCCGAGAAGGCCGTGGCCTCGTCGATCCGACCGGCGAGGTAGGGCTCGACGGCCTCGGCCTGGATCCGCCCCCACACCGGGGCCATGACGAAGAGGGTGAGGAAGAGGGCGAGGCCAAGGAGGACCTGGTTCGGGGGCAGGTTCGGGATTCCGATGGCGCTCCGAAGGAGGGAGAGGACGACGACGATCCGAGTGAAGCTCGTCGCCAGAAGAAGGATCGCCGGGGCGACAGCGAGGACGGTGAGGGCGACGAGGAGCTGGAGCGAGAGGGCGAAGGTCCCGCCCCCGCTCGCCGGGCTGCCGTCCCCGATCTGGACGCTCACCGAGGGAGAGCCATTCGTCGAGCACCCTGCCACGGCGGCGACGACGAGGCCGAGACCGACGAGGCGCCCCACACGACTCACCGGATCCCCTCCGGAGCAGCCAGCGGACCGGGCTCCATCTCCATCGGCAGCTCGAGCTCCTCGGCCGTGAGCTCCGTCAGGCCAACGAGGCCGGCCGGTGACTCGCCGACGAGGAGACGGCGCTCGCCAATGGCGACGAGGTGAAGCGCGCTCTTCGGGCCGAGAGATCGTGTGGCGAGGACGACGATGGGGCCACCCCGGAGCGCCGCTGGGGCGACGAAGCGCCGCAGCAGCTGAAGGGCCACGTAGAGGAGGAGCCCGACGAGGGCGAGCTTTGCCCCGAGATCGAGGGGATCGAGGACGACACCTGCCGGCGGAGGCGGTGGCCAGCCGTGGGCCCCGTCGGCCGTCGCCACGGCTGCCCCGGTCGCTCCACCGGAGGAGGTCGCCTCGCCGGAGGGCACGAGTCCGGCTCCCCGGCCGAGGATGACGACGAGCGCGACCACGACAAGGAGAGCGGCGGCGACCGTGCCCGACCGGAGCCAGGATGGGCGAGCGGCTCGGCCGGTTGGTCCGGTTCCGACACCCGGCAGCCCCTGCCGGGCCCCGGCCCCGACGGCTGCCGCAACGCGGCCAACGAGGCCGAGGACGGCCCAACCTTTCGAGCGCGGGACGCGATGCGCCATCCGGGGCGCCGCGGTCGGCGTCTCGCTCCCGATCCGGCCGAAGCGCGTGGGGCCGCGCCACGAACCCCGCCGGCCCGCTGCCCGGCTCGACGGGACCGGAGATCGGCGCACGGTTCCGAGGCGGAGGCTGAAGCTCACGGCGCACCGTCCGCCGAGAGGATCCGCCGCTGGCGAGAGGCGACGTCGGTGATGCGGACACCGAAGTTCTCGTCGACGACGACCACCTCGCCCTGGGCCACGGGGTGGCCGTTGACGAGAATGTCCGCCTTCTCGCCGGCGAGCTTGTCGAGCTCGATGATCGAACCGGGAGCGAGGGCGAGCACCTCACGGATCGGCAGGCTCGTGCGACCGATCTCGACGCTGACCTGGAGCTGGACGCCGAGGAGGAGGTCGATGGAGCGGCCTGGCTCCGGCGTCGAAGCGACGAGGCCCGGGGGTCCGAGGTCCGGGAAAGTCGCCGCTCGGAGGGAGGGCCCGGCTGGGTCGCCGACGTCGCTGCCAACATCCGCCGGCCCCGCGTCCGAGGGAGTCGCCGCGACCCGCGGTTCCGCCGAGGCGCGAGCTGCCTCGGCCGTCCCGTCTCCGGCTCCCTCGTTCTCGGATGGGGGCGCCTCAGGGCCGGCAGCCAGCGCCAGGGCCCGGAGGGCAGCGACGTGGGCCGCCAGTTCGGCGACGGCCGGCGCCTCAGCGACGAGGATAAGGCCGCCGAGCTCGACGTCGTCGCGACCGACGACGAGCCGGAGGGCAACGAGGTCGGCCTCCTCGGCCAGGAGAGCGGCATCGGCGGGACCGAGACCGAGGCCCTCCCCCGCCACCTCGGCGATGGCCGCATCGACGGCCCGGAGGACGCGGGTCCCAACGGCGGCCGGATCGAGGACCTCGGGCTCGGCTGCAGTCTCGGGGGAGGGCTCCACGGCAGCCAGGACGAGTCGCCGGGGGGCGCCGACGAGCTCCACCGTCGCGATCGGAGCGGATCCCTCCGGGAGGGCTGACCGCCGCAGCTCGGCCACCTCGGCGCGAGCGATGGCGACGGTCGGTCCGCGCTCGGCCCGAAGCGCTTCCTCGATGGCCGAGCGGAGGGTGGCCGCGATGTCGGCGAGGGGCGCCGCGGCTGGCAGCGCCGCCGCATCGAGCGGCCGCCAGGTGAGGTTCGTCCAGGACATGGCTAGGCCTCCAGGGGAGCGAGAGGAGTCACGAGACGGACGGCGAGTCGATCGCGGACCCGTCCGGGGACGGCCCAGGCCCGCACCTGATCCATGATCGACACGGTGATCGGCCCGTCGGCCGGCTGGTCGAAGCGGATGACGTCGCCAGGAGCGAGGTCAGCGAGCTCCTCCACCGAGAGCGTCGTTCCGCCGAGGACGGCGGCGACGGGGATCTCGACGGAGGCGAGGGCGTCGGCGAGGGCCTCCCGAATGGCGCCGTCGGCACGGTTCGACTGGCCGTACCAGGCCGTCGGGGAGAGCCGGGCGAGAATCGGCGCCAGGGAGTCGTGGGGGTAGCAGATCGAGAGGGGAGCGCTCCGGCCGGCGAGCCGGACCTCGAAGGTCAGGACGGCCGTCGCCGCCGACGGTGCCGCGACCCGCAGGAGATCGGGCCGGAGGGCCTTCTCGACGACCCGGACGTTGAGGGCGGCAAGGTGGGACCAACCCTCCCCGATGGCCGGCACGATGTCCTCGACGAGACGGTCGATGAGGGCATCCTCGATGGCCGTCGGCTCCCGTCGGAGCGCTGGCGGCAGCCCGGGGCCGCCGAGGAGTCGGTCGATGGCGGCGAAGGCGAAGCCCAGGTCGAGGTCGACGAGGAAGGGGCCGTCGAGTCCGTCGGCCTCGACGACGACGAGCTGGGTCGGCAGCTCGAGGCCGGCCAGGAACTCGTCGAAGACGAGCTGGCTTGTCGCCCCAAGGCTCACCCCGACCGTCGATCGGAGACGGGCCGACAGACGACCGCCGACGAGCCGGGCGACGTTCTCGTGGAGCGCCTGGAGCGTTCGGAGCTGGTCCTTCGAGAACTTGTCCGGCCGGCGGAAGTCGTAGAGCCGGACCGTCCGACCGCGGGTCCGTCCCGGTGACGGCCCGACGCCCAACGACGAGGGCGACGGCGGGGCCGCGGTACCAGTCGTCTCGGCCGGACCAGGCCCAACCGCCCCGAGGAGGGCGTCGATCTCAGCCTGCGAGAGCATCTCGGTCCCCCTACTGCATGACGAGGTCGGTGAGATAGATGCCGAGAACCTCGTCTTCGCCGAGGACACCCCGGACGGCAGCGAGGAGGTCGGCCTTCAAGGCGGCCCTGCCCTCGCTCGTCGCCAGGGCCGTCCCGCTCGAGCCAGCGACGACCGAACCGACGGCGTCGTAGAGGAGGGGCAGGAGCGGCTCAGCGGCTGCCACGACCTCCTTCTCGGCCGCTGCCCGGGCCTCACCGCTGAGGTCATAGAAGCTGGCCGACTCGGGACGCAGCTCGATGGTCAGGGCGAGCTTCGCGTAGCGGAACGGCCCACCGGTCGGGAGATTGATGACCCGGCTTTCGAGGGCGAGCATCGCCCCGTGCTGCCCGGGGCCCGGATTCGGCACCGCTGCTGGGGTGGCACCCCCGGCCACGAGCTGGGTGGCGACGAGCCCGGCGGCGGCGGCGAGGCCGACCGGCAGACCGGCGAGGATGATGGCGCGCTTGCCGCGGGGCAGCTTCACGGTCTCCCTCCTGTGGGCGCTGGCTGGATCGGCTCGCCGATCGGCGCGAGCGAGGCGACCGGGACCGGGCTCGCTTCGTCGAGCCGATGGCTCGGGTAGAGCACGAGGATGTCGACCCGACGGTTTCGGGCTCGGCCGGCCTCGTCGGTGTTCGAGGCGATCGGCCGGAACTCGCCGTAGCCGGCGGCCCCGAGGCGGTCGGGGCGGATGCCGTCGGCGGCAAGACGCTCGAGGACGGCGAGGGCCCGGGCGACGGAGAGGTGCCAGTTGTCCCGAAACGGCGTCCCCTCGGGCGGCACGTCGTCGGTGTGCCCCTCGATCCGGATGGCGTTCGGCAGCGGAGCGAGGACCTCCGCGACGCGGTCGACGACGTCGATGGTCGCCGGAAGGAGGGTCGCCCGGCCCCGCTGGAAGAGGAGCGAGCTCGAGATCCGGATGGCGATCCCCTCGGGGACCGGTTCGACGCTCACCTGCCCAGCCAGCCCGCGCTCGATGACGTAGTCACTGATCGTCGCCTGGATGGCCAGGTAGTCGGAGACGACCCCGCTGCCGGCATCGAACTCGGCCACGTCGGGGGCCGTCTCCTGGCCCGAGGTGACCGTGAACGCCCGTTCGCCGGCGAAGACGTCGGTGTTGAAGGCGGCGGCCAGGCTCTGGGCGAAGGCGACGAACTTCCGCATGTTCGTGTCCGAGAGGGCATAGAGGACGATGAAGACGGCGAGGAGGAGGGTGATCATGTCGGCGTACGTCACGAGCCAGCGCTCGTCGGCGTGGACGCCACCGTGGCCGTCGGGCGAGCGTCGGCGAGCCATCAGGTCGCCTCCTGGGCCGCTGCCGCCGCGACGGCGGGGCTGTGGGCCGTCTCCCGACCAGCCGCGCGGGCCGCCAGGAGCTTCGGCGGGATGAAGCTGTCGAGCTTCTGGGCGACGATGCGCGGGTTGTCGCCAGCCTGGATGGCGAGGATCCCGGTCAGCGCCATCTCCCGCGCCCGAACCTCCTCCGCCGAGCGGCCCCGAAGGGCGACGGCGACCGGCATGAAGAGGATGTTCGCCACCCCGACAGCCATGAGGGTGGCGATGAAGGCGACCTGGATCCCCGCTCCCAGCTTCTCCGGCTCGGAGAGGTGGGCCATGACGGCGATGAGGCCCATGACCGCCCCGAGGATGCCGAAGGTCGGCGCGTAGCCGGCCATCATCTGGAACATCGTCGCGCCGTGGGCGTGGCGTTCTCGCAGCGCGGCCGTGTCGAGCTCCAGAACGGTCTCCACGGTTTCGGGCTCGAGGCCGTCGATGATCATCTGGAGGCCACGCCGGAGGAACGCGTCGCTCACCCGATCGAGATCGGCCTCGAGGGCGAGGAGGCCGTCTCGGCGGGCCCGCTCTGCGAAGGCGACGAGGAGGTCGCGGGTCCCGAGGAGGTCATGGTGGCTCCGGCCGAGGGCGATCCGGAGGAGGGTCGGAGCCTTCTTGAACTCGCCGAGGCCGAAGGAGGCGATCGTCGCCCCGATCGTCCCGACGAGGACGATCATGATCGACGGCAGGTTGATGAGGATCGTCGGGCTGACGCCCTTGAGGATGAAGGTGAGGACGACGGCGAGGACGCCGATGACGACGCCGATCATCGCTCCCTCTCGACCTCGTCGGGGTCGGGTTCGGCCGCCGAGCGAGGCTCGGGCCATCGAAGGTTGGCCCGGTACGGGTGCTGGTAGCGGGTTGGGTCGGCCTCGAGTCCGGGGTCGCCTCTCCGCCGCCCACCCCAGCGGGCACCGGCGAAGATCGCCCGCTTGTAGCCGATGAAACGCTCGGCGACCGTCGCCGCCGCCTCGCGGACGAGAAGCTTCTTGCCGTCGGCGAGGGTGATAACGGTGTCCGGCGTCTCCTCGACGATCTCGATCCTGTCGGGGTTCACGAGGAGACTCGTGCCGTCGGGACGGGTGAGCGGGATCATCGGACCGGGCCTCGTCGCGAGTCGGTCAGCTGACCGGGTTCGCCGAGATGGCGAGTCGCATGAGCCCGGCCCGTGACCGGATGCCGAGCTTGCGGGCGAGGTTCGCCCGGTGCGTTTCAACGGTCTTCACTGAGAGGACGAGGGCCTCGGCGATCTCGCGGTTCGAGAGCCCCTCGCCGATGAGGTAGAGCATCTCCCGCTCGCGGGGGGTGAGGATGGCCATCGGGTCGTCGTCGATCCGCTCCGCCTCTCGAGGTGTCTGGCCGAACCCGGCGACGAGGGGTCGCATCCCCTCCAGGACTCGGCCGACAACAGCGACGAGGGTTTCCCGGCTGACGCTGTCGAGGGCGACGACGGCGTCCGCTCCAGCCCGAAGGGCCTCGGCCGGAGCGACCTCGACTGACGAGCCGACGAGGGCGACGAGGCGAGGCCGCGGCCAGAGTCCAGCCAGAAGCCGACAGGCCTCGGCGCCCTCCCGCGCCGTGTAGTCGAAGAGGACAATTTGCGGGTGGCGAGCCTGGGCGACTCGGAGGGCCTCGAAGATGGAGGCCGCGTTCGTCACCTCGCAGTCCGTCCCCGAGGTCAGAACGGCCGATACCCCAGCCCGGACCACGTCGGCGTGGTGGACGATGAGGGCCTGGGGCGCCGGTCGTGTCCGCGGCTGGATGCGGGGCGCCACGAAGGCTGGACGGCGGCCGGCCAGGGAGGGGTGGGTCGCGATGGCCATACGGTTTTGCACCTCCGCGCTGTGCTGTCCCTGATCGTTCCTGATTGCTTTTCTCGAGCGGGGCCTCCCAGGAGCCCCGGCGGGCTCCCGTCGGACACCGGCCGTGAAGCGGATGGGCGAGAGTCTTCGGTCATCCGGCCGGCCCTCTCCAGTCCCGAGACGTGCCGCCGGCTCGGGGGAGGACGACCGTCCGCCGCCGAGCGCCGTCCGTACTAGCCGAGGTCAGTGACCGGGGCGCTCGTCGAGCTGTCGGATCCGACGGATGCTGTGTCGGTTCACGAGCACGACGTCGACGGCCGGATCGGTGATGAGCCGTCCAGCCCGGCGGGCGATGGGCTCCGTGACCGGCAGGAAAAGGGTTCCGGTGTGGTAGCCCTCGAACTCGGGCGCGGTGCCGGGGAACAGGTGGATCGTGCCCGTCACCTCGAAGTTCGGGCCCTCGATCTTCACCGGGTAGCGAACCTTGAAGATGCGGCGCGCAGCACGCTCGGCCGCCGTCCGGGCCGGCAGAGGTCCGCCGAGGACGAGGTCGAATTCGAAGGGATCGAGGTGGAGCCGGTCGTGCCGTTCGGCCGTCGAGAGCGGCGCCTCGACGGCGACGACGACGGCGTCCTCGACGAGGAGGGGCTCCCGCCGATTCAAGGCATCGGACAGACGGTCCGGCGAGCGGACGAGGCCGCTGATGAAGCGCGCCTCGGTATAGCCGCGGAAGCGGTGGGCGTGGTGCGGGGCCCCGGCTGGCACCGGAACGGTCGGTGCCCTCGGCGCCTCCGAGCGACGGAACCAGAAGCTCATGGCTAACCTCGTGGGCTGCGACGGCTCGTCTCGAGACGGGCCGCTCGTCGACTGACGCCACGAACTGTCGGTCGCCGCCCCCGATTCCGAGAGACCCCATCGGTGGCAGGCGCCCTGGCGCCCCCGGAGCCCGCCCGGGGAGGGGCGGATGGTCGGTCGTCGCGGCCCCGACAGTACCGGGCCCCGGCCGCGTCGGCTACGATCCCCCCGTGCCCCCGAACCACCGCCGCGGCGCGGCCCTCGCTCCGACCGTTGCCGCCCTCTTCCTCGTCGCCCTTGCCCTCCGGCCACCCCTCGTCGGCATCGGACCCTTGCTGCCGGCCATCGAGCGGGATCTCCGCATCGGTCA
>JBHORA010000147.1:0-8368 GCA_042408535.1 Chloroflexota bacterium
GGCGGAGCCGCCGCAAGCTCCCGCTCGGCACGGAGACCCGCGAGTACGTCACGTACATGCTCTACTTCGCCGACGAGCCGCTCGACGGGCCGGTCCACTTCGTCCCGGTCACCGGGATGACGTACCTCGGCGAGCAGGAGACGTACGACATCGAGGTCGAGGGGACGGCAAACTTCATCGCCGACGGCGTCTTCGTCCACAACAGCCAGCTGACGATGAAGTACCCCTCGATCTACCTTCGCGGCGAGGGGGCGACCGCCGAGGTCATCTCGGTCGCCGTCGCTGGCAAGGGCCAGCACCAGGACACCGGGGCGAAGGCGATCCACCTCGCCCCGAACACGACGAGCCGGATCGTCAGCAAGTCGGTTTCGAAAGACGGCGGCCGGACGACATATCGCGGCCAGATCAAGGTCGTGCCCGGAGCAACGGGCGTGAAGGCGAGCGTCCGCTGCGACGCCCTCATGCTCGACGACATCAGCCGGAGCGACACGTACCCGTACATCGACATCGCCGAGGACGACACGACGATGACCCATGAGGCGACCGTCGGCAAGATCAGCGCCGACCAGGTCTTCTACCTCATGAGCCGCGGCCTCACCGAGAACGAGGCGACCAACCTCATCGTCCAGGGCTTCCTCGAGGTCTTCACGAAGGAGCTCCCGATGGAGTACGCGATCGAGTTCAACCGGCTCGTCAAGCTCGAGATGGAGGGGTCGCTCGGATGACCGAGCCGACCGCCGAACCGGTACCGACCGCGACTTCGACCGCCACGCCCACCCCGTCGAGCGCAGCGCCCGTCGCCCGCCCCGCCCGGCGTTCGCCGACGGAGCTCACCTTCCGTCTCGACCCCGCCCACGTCGAGCGGCTCGCCGCGGCCGAGCCCGACTGGCTCGCCGCCGATCGGCGCGCCGCCCTCGAGCTCGTCCGGACGGCGCCCCTCGAGCCGAACCCGCTCTTCACCCCGTACCTCGACCTTCGGGCCGCCGAGCTCGAGGCGGTCCGCCCCTACGACGGCGTCCTCGAAGGGCCCGACGCCGGGACGGCGACCGACCTCGACGACGGCGTCGCCGCGATCCTCGAGGTCCGCGAGGATCGGATCGCCCGGCTCGCCGTCGCTCCCGAGGCGGCCGCGGCGGGTCTCGAGATCGTCACCCTCGGCGAGCTCGCCCGGCGCGACGAGGCCGCCGCCCGGCGGGCGATCGAGCGCTCGATCCTCCCGACTGACGACCGCCTCGCCCAGATCACCCGGGCCGGCTGGAACGAGGCCCTCGTCGTCCGTGTCCGCGACGGCGTCCGCCTCGAGCGGCCGATCCTCCTTCGCTTCGCCGTCGGCGCCCCCGGGCGGGCCGTCCTCGTCCGCGTCTTCGTCGAGCTCGGCGTCGGGGCCGCGGCGTCGGTCGTCGAGGAGCTCGTCCCCTCGGGACCGGTCGGGGCCGGCGCCGGCCAGGCGCTCCTCGCGACGACGACGGAGGTCGTCCTCGACCGCGATGCGTCGCTCGCCTGGGCGAGCGTCGGCGAGCTCGGCCCGAACGTCGTCGCCTTCCAGCACCGGACCGACCTGATCGGCGAGGGGGCGGACCTCCACTGGGCGCTCGGCCAGCTCGGCGGGCGGCTCGTCCGCTCCCGGATCGACAACCGGCTCGTCGGAGACCGCTCGTCCCTCGAGCAGGTCGAGATCGTCTTCGGGACGGACGACCAGCTCTTCGACCTCACGACGTACACCCGGCACGTCGGCCGCGACACGACCGGCGACGTCCTCGCCAAGGCCGCCCTCAAGGACCGGGCCCGCTCGTTCATGAAGGGCCTGGCGACGATCGAGCGGAGCGCCGTCGGGACCGACAGCTTCCTGGGCGAGTTCGGGATGAACCTCTCGAAGACGGCCCGCTCGGTCGCCATCCCTTCGCTCGAGATCGACCAGCCCGACTGTCGGCGGGCCGCCCACTCCTCCTCGGTCGGGCCGATCGACGAGAGCCAGGTCTTCTATCTCATGAGCCGCGGCGTTCCGGAAGACGAGGCCCGCAAGTTCATCGTCCTCGGCTTCCTGGAGCCCGTCGTGGCCCGGGTCCCCCTCCCCGAAGCCCAAGACCGGCTCCGGGCTCTCATCGAGGCGAAGTGGGCGGCGGGCTCGGCGGCGGCTGCGGCGTGACGGGGCGCCTCGGCGCGTCCGAGGCCGGGGCCGCCCGGATCGTCTGACTGCGCTGGCATCGCCCGCCGATGCGCCGGATCGATCTCCTCGGGGTCGACGAGGTCCCGCCCGGGACGATGAAGCTCGTCTGGGTGGACGACACCGACCCGGTCCTCGTCGTCAACCTCGACGGGGAGATCCAGGCGATGCAGGGGATCTGCAGCCACGAGTACTTCGAGCTCGACAAGGGCTTCCTCGCCGGGGATTCGCTCACCTGCGCGCTCCACCTCTCGCGCTTCGACCTCCGGACCGGCGAGGCCCTCGACCCGCCGGCCGAAGCGCCCCTCGCCCGCTACCCGGTCGTCGTCGAGAACGGCCGGATCCTCATCGAGGTGCCCGACGGCCCGCTCCCGGTGAACGGGTAGGGGAGGGAAGCGGGCGGCGGCCGTCAGCGTGGCCGGGCGGCCCGGGAATAGACGAGGACGGTCCGCTCGTATTCGATCACCGTCTCGCCGCGCTGGTTGTAGCCGCGGGTCCGGACCCGGACGATGCCCTGGCCGGGTCGCGATCGCGACTCTCGGACTTCGAGGACCTCGGACTCGGCGTAGAGCGTGTCGCCGGCGAACACGGGTGCCGTCAGGCGGACCTTGTCCCAGCCGAGGTTGGCGACGGCGTTCTGGCTGACGTCCGGTACCGAGAGCCCAGTCACGATGGCCAGGGTCAGGGTCGAGACGACGAGCGGCCGACCGAACTCCGTCCGGGCGGCGTAGTCGGCATTCAGGTGGATCTGGTGGGTGTTGTTCGTCAGGAGGGTGAACCAGATGTTGTCGGTCTCAGTGATCGTCCGACCACCGGCGTGGCGGTAGACGTCACCGACCCGGAAGTCTTCGAGGAAGCGACCCTCCCAGCCCACGATCGGACCGCGCGGCGGCGGTTCGTCCGGTGGCCGGCCAGACGGATCATCGGGACCATGGCCCTGTGGCTCGTCGTGTTGGGTCGGTGAACGGGTCACCTGCGTCCTCTCTCCCAGAGCCATGCCGCCCGAGCGTCGTCGAGCTCGTCGGGACTGATCACGCCGAGGGCCAGGCTGCGGTCCGGGTCGAACCGGCCGAGGGCAGTGGCGCGCCGCAAGACGGCACGGGCGTGACGGTCGGTCGCCCGGTCGCTCATGGCGCCGTCGATGATCGTCGCGCCGCGGGCTTCGTGCTCGACGGCCAGACGATATGCCTCCAGCTTCGCCGCTTCGGCCTCGAGCGCGGCGGGCTCGAAGCCAGTTTCGAAGGCGAGCAGGACAGCAAACAGCTGGGCCGGATGACCGACCCACTTGCCCGCCATGCCAAACTCGCGAGCGCGAAGGGCATCCCGGTAGACGAGCGCCATCCGATCGAGGAACCGTTCCCGGTTTCGTTCGCGATCGAGCGCCGGGTCGGCGACGGGGTAGTCGAGGGTCATGCCATCGATGGCAGGGACCCCGAGGGCGCCGGCCACAGCCACGATCTGGGCGCGGGCCCAGTCGGCGAGGGGATGATCCGCGGCGATTCGAGGCAGGCCCAGGTCGGCGGAGTAGTCCGCCAGACCGAAGATGAGCGCGCACAGACGCGGGGCAGCCCGGCGGCCGATCTCCGCCAGCTGGCTCGCCGCCCAGCCGGACTCGACGAGGAGGCCGACGCGGATCTGGTTGGCCGGCAGGCCCAGCTGGCGCTCGGCCGAGTCGAGGAGCTCGTACAGGAGGTCGACCTCCTCGGGGTGCTCAAGCTTCGGAAAGATGATCCCGTCGAGCGGGAGCGTGGCCCCGGGAGTTGCCGTGGATCCTCGGGCGGGTTCGGCGAGGCGCCAAAGGAGGGTGTAGAGGTCGCGGACCGCTGTCTCGAGGTTGAAGCCCGGCGGTCGGAAGAAGCGGAGGATCGGTGGCCCGCCAGCGGCCCAGTCTGCCTCCGTAAGGATCGTCACCGCGTTGCTCAGTCCGGCCGCGGCCACGTCCTCTCGAAGCGCCTGGGCGTCCTCGCCGTCGAGCATGACGAGCGGTGCGCGCCGGGGCTGGGCCAAGAGCCGGTCCACCCGTTCGGGATCGATCTCGAGGCGTGCTGCCAGGTCACGGCTCGTGACGTCGAAGCGCTCGAGGATGCGGGCCACGGGGTCCGTGCCCCCTTCCACCGCCTTGCGGGCCATGGTCTCGTCGGCGGCCGGGGTCGTGAAGTGGGCCTCCTGGCGCCAGAACCGGAGCGGTAGGTCGACTTGATATCGCCGAAGCTGATCGAGAACCGCGCGTCGCCGCTCATCCCCGGTCGAGATCGCCTGGAGGAGGTTCGGTGGGTCGGGATTTGTCACGCCTTCAGCATTCTGGCGCATGACGGTCCTCGATGCCGGTCACGAGCTCGTCCGCCCGGCCTGGCCGTTGGCTCCCGGCTCCGCCGGGAAGAGTTCTCCGAGGAGGGCCAGGGACGTGTTGCGGATGATCCCGGCCACGTCCGGGGAGAACGGTGCCGGATGGCCGTAGCCACGATGCGATACAGCCGGCTCGTAGCCGCCGTGGGGGTACTCCTCCGGCGTCGCGACGTATCCGAGGACGCCCTGGCAGTAGCCGGCGAAGAGCGTGACGGCGGCGGGAGAGGCCCTCCTGACGGCATGCCCGATCTCGCTGAAGATCTCGCCTGGTGCCCCGACGACGGCGCACTCGCCGATCCGGGCGGCCCAAATCTCTCCCGTGAGGCTCGCCGGAAGCGATCCCGCCTGGAGCTGGGTCAGGGTCCGCTCGAGCCACGCGATGTGGTAGCCGATCGGGTTCGTCACGGACCGCGGGGCGCCGCTGGTGCGCTTCGCCTCGAAGTCCGCGCGTCGCTCTGCGAGCTCGCGCTCGAGCTCATCTCGAGAGGGCGGGTGCAGGAGCGGCAGCGACACCAAGCGTCGGCGCACGGCCAGAGCGGGTTCCGGCTGGTCGGCGCCGATCCGCCGTCGGTAGAGGGCGATCGGTGTCACCGAGCCGTAGTCGAGCCGTTCGATCGTCATCGAGCGTGGATCGGCGTCGGCGACGGCGTGGGCGGCCTCGAGGGCGAGGCGCTCCCCGAACGGGATGGCCGCAGCCGGGTCGTCCTGGAACGCCTCCAACGGCAGGACGTTGCCGCCTGCCCCTTGGAGGACGACCGTCACGCCTCCTCGTACGCGATCGAGCCAATGGCGGAGAGGCCCCAGATAGTCCGGGCTGACGAGGTGGACCTCGGGACCCACGACCACCGGGTGGCAGCCGAAGGCGACGAGGGTGGCGATCGGCTCCGGCCGCGCCGGGTGCCCGCCGGCCGCGTCGATCCTGACGACGGGGACCTCGTCGTCGACGAAGCCGTCCGGGTTCCAGCCGAGAATCGTTCGACCGTCCGGAGTCCGCTCACGGCGGTTGACCGCCAGGCCGGGCACCCGGCCGATCCCACCTGCTGCCTGCGCCGGGCGGGCCGACTCGAGGGCCTGGACGGCAGCAGAAGCGAACCGGTCAGGGATCGTCTCCCAGTAGCGAAGCTCGAGGTCGGTCCAACCGTCGAACTCCCCGCCGAGCTTGATCGGCGCGCCCGGCCAGGGCGCCGCATGGCTGTGGCTCGAATTGAGGAGGACGTGCTCGGCCGGGCAGTCGATCGCCGAGGCGACGCGCGCGCGGACGGCGTCGGCCACGGCTGTCGTCATCGCCGCGAGATCGGCCGCGATGATTGCAAGGCGGGCCTCTGCGGTGTCGAGGACGCAGGCGCGTGCCTCGAGTGGTGCCCAGACGGCCCGAGCGGCTCGCTCCCGTCGAACGAAGCCTAGGAGGTCGATCGGCAGCGGGGGCGTGATGTCGACGATGGAGGCGCCGGCTCGCATCGCTGCCTCCTACGAACGGTTCCTGCTCGGCCGAATGCATTCGGCCGCGGCCTGACCGCCGCGAAGGGCGGGTCGTCGTCCATGCCACGCCTGTCTGTCTGTGGGTGCAGTTCGACTCCGGCCCCGTGAGTCCGGCCGTACCTGACCGGCCGGACCAAGGGTGCTCATGGGGCGTCCTCGAGGTAGCCGATGACGGCCCCCACGGGCAATTCGGAACCAGCCTCGGCGAGGATCTCCACGAGCGTCCCCGAAGCTGTCGCCTCCATCTCCACCGTCGTCTTGTCGGTCTCGATTTCGGCGATCACCTCGCCTCGCGTCACCCGATCGCCGACGCGCCTCGTCCAGGAGACGATCCGTCCGCTCTCCATGTCGTAACCCAGCCTCGGCATCTCGATGGGGATCCGTGCCATCGCCTCCTCCACCTGCGACCCCTGCCCTCGCAAGGGCGGGCTCTCGTTGGATACGTTTCCAGCCAATCATAGCAGAAGCGGGCCGACCTCGACCGCAAGCGATTCCAGCGGGCTCGGACAGATATCCTCCATCGAGTTGCGGGTACCGATCCCAGCGATGGCCCCAGACCGGGCGCCCGTCTTCAGGAGGTGTGTGGTTCCCATGGAATTCCTCGTCCACATCGAAGTGCGTTGGCCGGCTGAAGCCGACCCCGATGCCCTCGCTCGGTTGACGGCAGCCGAGCGGGCTCGCGCACGAGAACTGGCAGCTGCGGGCCTGATCCGCCGGTTGTGGCGGATCCCGGGTCGACGGGCGAATTGGGGACTCTGGCATGCCTCCGACCCGACGGAGCTTCACGAAGCCCTGGCATCCCTGCCGCTCTTCCCGTGGCTCGACATCGAGGTCTACCCGCTGGCCGAGCATCCGTCCGATCCGCTCTCGGGATCGAGCGGCGGCGCCTGAGTCGCCCGCCCCCGATCGTTAGTGGCGTGCGACGGGGACGCCGTCACCCTAGGACGGTTCGGCCGAGCGTTGCCCCGGATCCCCGGCCCGTAGAAGCCGACGATTGCGGCAGGACCGGGCCGATCCTGCAGCAAGTGCTTGACATCACCCACCTCGGGCATCTACAGTCCAAGCGCGGCGGCTGACGACGTTTCCAGTAATGTTTGTGGACGGCCGTCGAAGTGTCCGTTCGGGCAGAGAGTGAGTAAGGAGGAGTCGGTGCAGCAGGATCGTTTGGACCATCATCGTCAGCATCGTCGGTGGCTGGTCGCATCGCTCGCCGCACTGTTCGTCGTGTCGGCGTGTGCCGGGGCGACATCGCCAGCGCCGAGTTCGGCCCCAAGCGTTGCCCCGTCGGCGGCCCCAAGCGAGGCGCCGAGTGCCGCGCCCAGCAAGTTCAAGATCGGCTACATCTCGCTCGGTGACTCGGTGCCGTTCGTGAAGCTCGTGTCCGACAGCATCAAGCGGGCGGCAGCCGAAGCTGGACAGGAGCTCGTCTTCTGCGACTCGCAGATCGACGCAGCGAAGGCGCTGGAGTGCGCCCGGACCTTCAAGGTTCAGGAAGTCCAGGGCGTCCTGAACTTCCAGGTCTTCCAGGACAGCTCGAAGGAGATCTGCGAGGCATACGGGAACGTGCCGACGATCGCCATCGACATCGTCCAGGAGCCGTGCCAAATCGCCTTCATGGGCGCCAACAACCGCGAGGCCGGTCGGCTCGGCGGGCGCGCGATGGGTCAGTTCGCCAAGGAGAACTGGAACTGCGACTTCACGGCCTACGTGTCGCTCGAGTCGACCGCCGCCGGCGCCGCCAACGCCGATCGAATGGGCGGCTACCGAGAGGGCTTCAAGGAGTTTTGCGACATTCCGGCAGACAAGGAGCGCGTCCTCGATGGCGCCGACCGAACGGATCCGGCGCTCGAGCAGATGACGAACCTGCTTGGAGCCCTGCCTGGAGATCGGATCATCGTCGTCGCCATCAACGAAGACGGCATCCTCGGGGCCATCGGCGCGGCGAACACGCTCGGCCGACAGAAGGACCTCTATTACTCCGGACAAGGGACCGATCCCTCGATCTGGAAGGAGGTTGCCTGCAACCCCAACTACATCGCCTCGGTCGCCTACTTCCCGGAGCGGTACGGCGATCTCCTGATTCCGAACATCGTCAAGGCCCTCCAGGGCGAGCAGATCCCCGAGCTGATCTACACGCAGCACCAGGTGATCAACCGGGACAACATCCGGTCGATCTACCCGGATACGCCAGCCTGCTAGTCATGGCCCTCGCGGCTTCCGCGCCGGCGTTGGCGACCGGCACGTTCACGCTCCAGGCGCGGCAGATCCGCAAGTCCTTCGGCGGCGTCGAGGTCCTCCACGGTCCGGCCGTGTCCCTGGGACCCGACACCGTCCTCGTCGTCCTCGCCCCTCCCGGCCCCAGCCGCTCCCGGGCCCGCG
>JBHORA010000081.1:0-1021 GCA_042408535.1 Chloroflexota bacterium
CGGTCGCTCGGGCCGGCTTCCCGGCCGCCGGTCTCGTCGGCGGGGCCTCGACGCTCCCCGGCGCGGCCGTCGTCTCGCTCCTCGCGAGCTACCCGGATGTGGTGCTTTGGCGCGACAAGGACGACGTCGGCCGTCGGCTTATGCAGCGGCTGGCGGCCGAGCTGGAACGGGCCGGGCTCCGGCGGTGCCACGTCGTCGACCCGCCGGCGGACCTCCCCGAGCATGGCGACGCGGCCGACCGGCCGCCCGAGCGGGTCCGCGCCCTCATCGAGGGCGCTCGCGAGTTGGTGATGCTGCCGGAGGCCCATCGACCCGAGGACGGCGGGGATGACCGACCGGCGGATGAGCTGTCGGACCTGGCCGCGGTCCTCGACGCCGTCGTGGCCTTCTTGCGCCGGTTCGTTCGGCTGGCCCGGGCCGAGCAATACGACGCCGTCGCCCTCTGGGCTGCCCACACCCACGCCGTCGAAGCATGCGAGTACTCGCCCCTCCTTTACGTGACCTCGCCTGTCTGGCGGTCGGGCAAGTCCCGCCTGTTCGAGGCCCTCGAGGGGCTCGTCGCGCGGCCGTGGAAGGTCATCCAGCCCTCGGAGGCTGTGCTGTTCCGCAAGGTTCACGCGGACCGGCCGACGCTTCTGCTGGACGAAGCCGATACGACCTTCAATCGGGCGGCCTCGAAGCGGGGCGACAACGAGCCGGTCCGGGCCATCCTCAACGCCGGCAACCGCCGGGGGACCTCGGTCCCGCGGCTCGTGCCACGGGGCAAGAGCTTCGAAATCCAGGAGTTCTCCATCTTCGGCGCCAAGGCCGTGGCCGGGATCGGCGACCTGCCAGCAACGATCGTCGATCGCTCGATCACAATCGCCATGGAGCGGCTCGCGCCCGGCGAGAAGGTCGAAAAGCTCCGGCTCCGCGACATCGAGCCGCTCGGGGCGCCGCTCCGCACGGCCCTGGCTGCGGCCCTGGCCGGCGCGACCGACCTGACGATCCCCACCGAGGCCTTCCCGCCCGGGCTCGACGC
>JBHORA010000158.1:0-20547 GCA_042408535.1 Chloroflexota bacterium
GCCGCCTCCGGCCGGGGCTCCTTCGGAGCCCTCGGTCAGCCCTCGAGCCGCTCGACGATGGTCGCGATCCCCTGCCCGACCCCGATGCACATCGTCGCCAGGCCGTACCGGCCGCCCCGCCGCCGGAGCTCGTGGACAAGCATCGTCACGAGGCGCGCCCCGCTCATCCCGAGCGGGTGGCCGAGGGCGATGGCGCCACCGTTCACGTTCACCCGCTCCGGGTCGAGCCCGAGCTCGGCGATGCAGACGAGGGATTGGCTGGCGAAGGCCTCGTTCAGCTCGACGAGGTCGAGATCCGCCACCGTCAGCCCGGCCCGGGCGAGGGCTTTGCGGGTGGCCGGGATCGGCCCGATCCCCATGATCGCCGGATCGACCCCCGCCACCGCGCTCGCCACGACCCGGGCCATCGGCCGCAGCCCGAGCGATCGCGCCCGTTCGGCCTCGACGAGGAGGACTGCCGCCGCCCCGTCGTTGATCCCCGAGCTGTTGCCGGCGGTGACCGTCCCGCCCTCCCGGAAGGCGGGCCGGAGGCGGGCGAGGGCCTCGAGCGACGTATCAGCCCGCGGGTGCTCGTCCCGGTCGACGACGACCGGCTCGCCCTTCGGCGGCTGGACCCGGATCGGAACGATCTGGCCGTCGAAGCGCCCCTCCTCGATGGCCGCCACGGCGCGCCGGTGCGACCGAAGGGCGAAGGCGTCCTGGCTCGCCCGGTCGACGCCCCAGCGCTCGGCGACGTTCTCGGCCGTCTCGCCCATCGAGTATGGATGGTGGCGCTCGGCGAGCCTCGGGTTGACGAACCGCCAACCGAGGGTCGAGTCGTAGAGGCGACGCTCGCCGCGCTCGAAGGCCGTCTCCGCCTTGGCCATGACGTACGGGGCTCGGGTCATCGACTCGACCCCGCCGGCAATGAAGACGTCGCCTTCGCCGACCATGATGGCATGGGCCGCCGAGACGATCGCCTGGAGCCCGCTCCCACAGAGGCGGTTCACCGTCTGGCCGGCGACCTCGACGGGGAGCCCGGCGAGGAGGGCGGCCATCCGGGCGACGTTCCGGTTGTCTTCGCCGGCCTGGTTCGCGCAGCCGAGGACGACGTCCTCGACGAGGGCGGGATCGATCCGGGTCCGGGCGACGATCGCCTCGATGACAGCGGCGGCGAGGTCGTCGGGGCGGACGCCCGCCAGCGCCCCGCCGTACCGGCCGATGGGGGTCCGGACGGCATCGATGATCCAGGCGTCGCGGAGGGCTCGGGTTCGCGGCGGCGCTGACGGCTCGCTCATGGCGGGATTGTAGGCGGGCGCCGCCGGCAGCCCGGCGCCGACGGGCAACGCCAGCGGGGCAAGGCCGCACTCGGCGGGTGGGGTGTCGTACACTGGGGCGGCCACGTTCCGGACCGGGGGCTACGGTAGCCATGCAACGTCGGCGCGTCGTCGCCATCCGCGCACCTCACGAGGCGGGACTCCTGGTAGGTTCCGCCGGCTTCGCTCGCCCGTCGCCGTCTCCATGGCGACGGCGCCGAACGTTGCCGACGGTGGCACTCGTGGCGGCGATCCTCGGCACCGCCGCCTGTCAGCAGCCGGAGACGCCGACGCCCGTCGGCGGGCTGCCCGGGGTCCCGGCGCTGCCCGGGGCGACGCTCGATGTCGGTGGGGCGAGACCCGGCCAGGACGCCGACCAGGCCTTCGTCGCCTACCGATCCATGGATCCGCCGGACGTCGTCGCGCAACGGTACGAGGCGGAACTGGCGAAGGCAGGTTGGGAGCTCGTTCGGCGGGTCGGCGCCTGGCAGGTGTTTCGAGGGCCGTCGGGCTTCGTCTCCGTTTCCATTTCGAGCGAGGGGCCGCCGACCTATGTCATCGTCCAGGAGGGGTCGGCAGTGGACGATGTCGCCGGCGGGACACGCTCCTCCGGGGACCCGACGGCGCGGCCCTCGTTGGCGCTGGGAACGCCCGAGCCCCCCAGCCGACGGCCGAGCACACCGCCCGGACACGGCGGAACGCCACCGGGACAGGCGAGCACCCCACCTGGGCAGGCGAGCACGCCACCGGGGCAGGGCCAGGGGGGTGGCAAGGCGAGCACACCGCCGGGACACGGCGGAACGCCACCTGGCCAGGGCGGAAAGGACAAGCCGTGACCGACGTCGCCTCCGGGGCGGCGAGCAGCCCCCACTCGCCACGATCATGAGACCCCCGACCCACGTCCTCCTCGTCGACGACGACGTTCGCCTCGCCGGGCTCCTCGCCGATCGCCTCCGACGCGACGGCTTCGACGTCTCCGTCGCCTTCTCCGGGCGCGAGGCGGTGGCTGCCGTAGACGCCCGCTGGCCGGACGTCGTCCTCCTCGACCTCATGCTGCCCGACATGGCCGGCGAGGACGTCGCGGCGGAGGTCAAGAAGCGGGCCGATCTACCGATCATCGTCCTTTCGGCGGTGAACGAGCCTGAGGCGAAGGTCGAGCTCATCAGCCGCTACTCCGAGGACTACGTCACGAAGCCCTTCCACTACCCCGAGCTCGTCGCCCGGATCGGGCGCGTCGTCCGGCGGCTCTACGATCGACTCCCGGCGCAGGAGCTTGTTCTCGGCCCGGACCTCACCCTCGTCCTGCGGCGCCGAACGGCGATCGTTGCCGGACGGAGCGTCCGCCTCTCCCCAACCGAGACCCGGCTCCTTCAAGCCCTCGCCGCCTCCCTTGGCCAGACCGTGTCGACCGACCTCCTCCTCGCCCAGGTCTGGAGTCGCTCGGATCGGGCCGACCCGGCCTACGCCTGGGTCGCCATGCGCCGCCTTCGCCAGAAGATCGAGGTCGACCCCGACCACCCGCGCTACCTCCTGACCGACCCGCGGGGCGGCTACCGCCTCGAGCGCGCGGAGCCGGCCGGGGCTGGAGGAGCATCGCCCGCAGCGAGCGGCGAATGAGCCGGCTATGGCCCCGCGTCGAGGACCAGCGTGGACTGGACCGGCGGAGTGGCCCGAGCCTTCGGCGCCTGACCGCCACCGCCCTCGTCGTGGCGGCCGTTCTCCCGGCCCTCGGGATCGGGATCCTCGTCTCGGCCCGCCTTGGAACGGCGCTCCAGGAGGACGCTCAGCTGCGGGCCGAGCAGGCCGCCCTCACGGCGAAGGCCTTCCTGGCTCGGTCGATGGCCGAACTCGACCGCCTGACGCTTAGCTACGCTACCTGGCCCCAGCTCGCGGCCGCGGTGGCGGCCGGTGAGCTCGATGCCGTTCGCTCGGACGTCCTCCAATTCCTCGTCGACCAGGGCCGCCTCACCGGTGCCGTCCTTCTGACCGACGAACGATCCATCGCCGCCGGGCGTCCCTCCCTGACCGCCGAGCTCGCGCAGCTCGCCGCTGCCGCCACCACCGGCACGACCGTTCGGACCCTGGCCGGCGCGGTCTACCTCGTGAGCGTTGCGACCCTCGGCGCGCCTGGAGCGACGCCCCAAGCCACTCCGCCTCCGTCGCCGGCCGGCGTCGACCCGGCGACCGCCCGCCTCGGCTTCGCCCGGCGACTCGATGCCGAGTTCGCCGTCGAGCTCCGCGGCCTGACCGGCTTCGACGTCGCCGTCGTCGACGCCGCGGGCCGGACGACGGTGGCCACGAACCCCGACGCCCTGGTCGCCCTCGGCCCGCTCGGCGCCGTGCCCCCGACCGGCGAGCGAGCCGGCTTCCTCGTCGCCCGGGTCCCCCTGCCTCCCGAGGGAGGTTCGGACGGTTCGACCGGCTCCAGCGAGGAAGCCACCCCTCCGGCCGCCGGCGAGCTCGTCCTCTCAGCGGAGCTGTCGGCCGCTCAGGCAGCCACCGGGCAGCTGCCGGTCATCGTCGCTGCCCTGGCCGGAACGACGGCCCTCGCGGCGTTCGTCCTCGCCCTCTGGCTGTCCCGGGTTCTCGGCCGTCGCCTCGCCGCCGTCCACGACGGCCTCGTCGCCATTGCCGAGGGTCGCCGGCCGCCCCCGCTCGCGACGAGCAACGACGATCCCGTCGATCGGCTCGTCGAGGCCGTCGGTCGCCTCCTCGCTGCCCTGGAGCGGCGCGAGACGACGGTCCGCCGAGCCTTCGAGGCGATCGCGGCGGTTCCCGTCGATCGGTCCCCCGCCGAGGTGGCGAGCACGCTCCTCGACGCGGCGGACGACATCTTCGGCCTCCGCTGGTCGGCGATCGTGGAGGCCGACGGCACCGTCTTCGCCCGATCGGCCCGGGCGCCGACGGATCTCCCAGGGGCGATGGTCCCGGCGTCCGGGGGCGCACCGGCCGACCACCAGGGCATCGTCCTGGCCGACCTCTTCCCCCGACCCAGGCCGGAGTCGGCGGACCTCGCCAACGGCTCGACCGTCGGGGCTGCCGAGGGCCGCGGAGCCGGCAGCCGGCGCCTCATCGCCGTCCTCGAGACGACCGAGCCGGGAGCACGAGCGGTCGAGTCCACGGGGGACGAGCCGTCGGATCGCCCGGGCGCCGCCCGCCCGGCAAGCCGGCCAGCGTGGAGCCCGGCCGACGAGGCGACCCTCCGCCTCATGGCGCTCCTCATCGGCTCCGCCATCGAGGACGCCGAACGGTACGCCACGGCCGCCGAGCGGGCTCTCCGCCTCGATCGACTGAACCAGCTCCAGCGCCAGTTCCTCCGGAGCATCAGCCACAATCTGCGGACACCCTTGGCCACCATCGGACTGGCCGTCGAGGACCTCGCCGAGGCCGTCGCCACCGACGACCACCTCGCCCAGCGAACCCAGGCCATCCGGAGCGCGACGGCCCGCCTCGGTCGGCTCGTCGACCAGGTTCTCACCCTCAGTCGCCTCGAGGCCGGCACCATGGATCTGGCCGCCGAACCCCTCGTCCCGGCCCACGTCGTGGCGGCCGTCTGGCGGGAGCTCGACGTCGGGCGGTCGTTCCGGATCGACGATCGGACCGGCGGCCGCCGCCTCCTCGTCGACCGCCGAGCCCTCGAGCAGATCTGCTGGAACCTCCTCGACAACGCCGTGCGGTACGCGCCGACGGGCCCGGTCGAGGTCAGGATCGTGCTCCGGCCGAGCGACGACGGGTCGGCCGGCGAGCGCGGAAGCCGGGAACCGGCCCCTTCATCCAAGGCCACCACGGCCTCGTCCGAGCTCGAGATCGCCTTCCTGGACGAAGGGCCGGGGGTCCCAGCCGGGGAACGGGGGCGGATCTTTCACCGCTTCGTCCGGGGTTCGACGGCGGGCCACCAGGCCGGCACCGGACTCGGGCTGAGTCTGGCGCGGAGCCTCGCCCGCCTCATGGGCGGCGATCTCGTCTACGTCGATCGGGGCAGCGGGACCAGTGGGGCCTGCTTCGCGCTCCGTCTCCCGGTCCCCAGCGAAGAAGAAGCTCATGGAAGCAGGCCGCTGCGCCACGAGCCGACCGCGTGGACGATGACCAACGGGGCACCGGGCGTCACCGTCCCCCCAACTCGAGATCGACTCGTGAGCTGAGTGCCCCGCAGCCCGGGGCCAGCCCAGCGGACGGCTCGGCGCCTCCGGAGTCGTGGCGACCGAGGGGCTCGTCCGGCAGCGGGCGTCGGTGCCGAGGCGCACCGGGAACGGCGGGTTTGGCATGCCAGCGGTGCCTCCGGGGACCGCCTGCTATTGCTCCTGTAAGGGGGTTCCGCCTAGCCTCCGCCCGCCAACCACATCGCCGGGGAAACGATGCCGTGATCCATGCGGGACCCTTCGCCCGCCGGGATCGCGCCGCCGAGGCGCGCACCCGGTCGGCAGGCCAGTCGCTCGTCGAGTTCGCCCTCGTTTTGCCGCTCTTCGTCGTTCTGACGCTGAGCGTCATCGAGTTCGCCTTCGTCTTCAACGCCATCCTGTCGATCAACTACGCCAGCCGGAACGCGGCCCTCCTGGCCGCCGAGGCCGGCAACGGGACCGGGGCCGACTGCATCATCCTCGACTCCATCGAGCAGGAGGTCCGCGGACCGTCCGATCGCTCGGCCATCCAGCAGGTGACGATCTTCTGGGCCGACCGGAACGGCGTCCAGATCGGGAGCAACGCCCAGGTCTACGTCCGCACCGGCGCCACGAGCGGCCCGAACGCCACGACCTGCTCGTATCCCGACGGGACAGTCATCACCGTCCCCTACCGGCTCGCCCAGAACGGCTATCCCGCCTCGGCCCGCTGCAACATCCTGGCCGGCTGCGGGTCGCCCCACAACGGGCTCGATCGGGTCGGTGTGCGGATCTCGTACGTCCACACCTGGAAGACGCCGCTCCAGGGCGTCGCCGGCCTTGGCGGCAGCGGGTACGCCTTCGAGCGCTCGAACGTCATGGTCATGGAGCCGATCCTGTGAACGCCGGCGTGTCGGGGCGCCGAGCCCGGATCCTCGCCTTCGGCGGCCGAGCCGGCCGTAGCCGCCGGGATGGCGGGCAGGGGCTCGTCGAGTTCGCTGCCGTCGTCCCCTTCTTCCTCCTTCTCCTCCTGGGGATGCTCGAGTTCGGCTTCGTCTTCGACCACTACCTGTCGATCAGCTACGCGACCCGAGAGGGCGCCCGGGCCGGGGCCGCCCTCGCCAACGGCGGCGGGCCGCTGGGCTGCGGGCCGGGCCAGTCCCCGAATGCGGCCAATGTCGATCCCCAGATCATCGCCGCCGTCCAGCGCGTCCTCGCCTCGCCGGGATCACCGATCGCCCTGAACCGGATCATCGAGATCCGGATCTACAAGGCGACGGCCACCGGTGGCGAGGTGACCGGCAAGGTGAACGTCTGGCGCTACGACCCGGCCGGCGGTCCGACGATCGACGGACGGGCGCTCGATTTCTCGCCGCAAACGGTCGGCTGGCCGGCCTGCGAGCGGACGAACGCCACCGCCAACCCCGACTCCATCGGGGTCAGCCTCCGCTACACGTACCAGTTCGTCACCCCCCTTGCTGCCATCGGCGCCTTCTTCGGGGGTGGCGGATCGGCCGCGCTGCCGATCTCCGACCGCACGGTCATGGCCCTCAACCCGACGCAATGACCCGGCCCGCCGCGACGCTGCCGGGGTACCACTCCGAGGACTGCCCGATGAACGCTTCCAGCGACCCGCGTCCCGCCACCGAGCGGCGGCGCGGCCAGATCATCCCGATCTTCGCTCTCTCGATCCTCGTCTTCGTCGGCATGACCGCCCTCGTCGTCGACATCAGCTGGTACTGGGCGAACAACCTCCGCGTCCAGCGCGCGGCCGACGCCGCCGCCCTGGCTGGGGTCGTCCACCTGCCCGGTGACGTGCCGATGGCGATCAGCGTCGCCCGGGCGGAGGCGGCGAAGAACGGCTACACGGACGGGGTGGGTGGGGTCACGGTCAACCCGTACCAGGATCCGACGAATCCCCGCCGGCTGAAGGTCGAGATTACGGCGCCGGTCGGGACGTTCTTCATGCGTGTCTTCGGGATCAGCTCGATCCCGGCCAAGCGGGCGGCGAAGGCGGAGTTTGTCCTGCCGGTCCCGATGGGGAGCCCGGAGAACTACTACGGGGTCTTCGGCACGCTTCGAACGCCGAACGGCGGGACGACGGTGACGACGCCCGGCGACACGGGCTGGCGGGTGCCGACGAACACGGCGAGTCCGAGCAACTGGACGAACCCCACGGCAGCCTACGTCAGCGACGACGTCTACGCGACGAAGAACAGCACGACGAACCCCTACCAGACCTACCGCGACTTCGGCTTCTCGTTTCCGAGCGGGGCGACGATCTCCGGGCTCGAGGTCGAGGCTGAGGCGCGCTCGAGCGATCCGTCGGGCTGTCGGCTCGGGGTCGAGCTGTCGTGGAACGGCGGCACGAACTGGACGACGACCGGCAACTTCGCGGACCTGACCGGGGTCGACCAGATCTTCGTCCTCGGTAGCTCGAGCGATCAATGGGGCCGCACGAGCTGGACGACGACCCAGCTGAACAACACGAACTTCCGGGTCCGGGTCCAGTACATCGACCCCGGGGCCGCCTGCACGAACGGCTCGACGACGTTCCTCGATCGCATCCGGGTCCGCGTCCACTACACGACCTCGACCTTCGTCCCCGACCAGGACGTGACGAGTCCCTACGGCGACCCCCTCACCCCCCGCGGCTTCTGGGGCACGATGCTCAACCAGGGCGCCGAGGACATCAACGGCGACGCCTACCTTCCCTACTACGAGACCCGAACCTCGACGACGAACCCGGACTACCAGCCCGACAGCCACTACGACTACGCCGTCGAGCTGCCACCGGGGGCGACGAATGGCGAGGTCTGGATCTTCGACCCGGTCTTCTGCGCCACCGACAGTAGCGGCCGCTACGGAACCGGCGACCGGTGGTTCAGCGGGACCGCCGCCACGAGCGCTTTCTACGACCTCTACGACACCCAGAACACGCCCTACAACCTCGACGACGACACCCTCGTCGCGTCGTCCGGGAACCTCTTCCGGCGGATCCAGGCCTCCGACACGACCCTCGGCGGACCGTCCGGCCTCCCGAGCTGCGCCCAGGGCGACGTAACGAACCCGGCCGACGGCCGCTACTGGCACAACCGTTGGTGGCGGCTCGCGTCGGGACTCTCCGGCGGCCCCGATGGTCGAACCTACCGGGTCCGAACCTCGTCAACCGACCCCAACAGCCCCACCGACCAGCTCGGCTCGAACGGCCACAACAGCTTCGCCATCTGGGCCCGAGCGTCCGGGGGGACGCCGCGGGTCTACGGGATCGGCGCCATGGAGGCGTTCTCGCCCCTCCAGGGCGGTCAGGCGTCGGTCTTTTACCTCGCCCAGATCGACGCCGTCCACGCCGGCAAGACGATGGAGATCAACCTCTGGGACCCGGGCGACACGGGCAGCCTGGCCGCCAATCTCCAGATCCTCATGCCGACCTCAACGGGCTATACACCAGCGACCTTCAACTACCGTGCCGCTCGGGGGACGACGAACAGCGCAGCCTCGAACTGCAACTCGACGACGGGCTCCGGCGTGACCTCGGTAACGACGAACACCGGCGGCTCGTCCCGCTTCAACGGCTGCTGGTTGACGATCGAGATCCCGATTCCGACGACGTACACGGCCCCCCAGCCGCCCGGCGAGCAGGAACCGGGCTGGTGGAAGATCCGCTACAACATGAGCGGCTCCACCTCGGACAGCTCCTTCGACGTCACGACCTGGGAGGTCCAGATCCGGGGCAACCCGGTTCACCTCGTTCTGCCGTAGCTGCTCACCTCCCCCAACCCGCCGATCGCCTGGCCAGCGAAGGCGCCGTGGCTGACTGACGTCGCCGTCATTCCGGGCGCACGGCTGGGCTCCGTTCGGGCAACGGGGCCGACCGGCCACGCCCAGCGAATGGCTGGCCCGCTCGGGGTTCGGGCGCTCCCGTGCAGAGCGACGGCGCTCCTCGGGTCTCCCGGAGCCACCCCGCGCACGAGCCGGACACCCCGAGCACCCGCCCCAACGCCCCGAGCACCCCGAACGCCCCGAGCACCCCGAACGCTCGCCGCCGCCAGATCTCAACGGTGGCCGAACCCGGTGGCCGAACGCACCAGGAACGGCGAACTGTAAGGGGTTCCGTAATGGCCCTCTCGGGTCCCTCCGAGTACGGTACCTCCGACCCCCGACGAACGGCCTAGCCGGATCCGGTACCGATGGGGCAGCCGGGCACAGGGGGCCCGAACCGGGGGGCAGCCCTCATCCACCCAGTTAGGGGAGTCGACATCGATGGATTCACCCACGCTTCGCCCGAGTCAGCGGGCGCGCCGGCGGCGCCGTAGTGCCTTCGCTGCGGCGTTCTTCTTGACCACGAGCATCCTTCTCTCGACGGCGGTCGCCGGCAGCTTCGTCCTGGCGGCCGACACCGGATTCAACCCGCCGTCCCAGACGACCTCGCCGAACGGGTGGTCGGACCCGTCGAAGGCCTTCGCTGCCGATGACGTCTACGCGACGGCCAACGCCGACAACGCCGACCAGGGCTACGGCGGCTTCGGCTTTTCGATCCCGGCAGGGTCGATCATCGACGGGATCACCGTCGAGGTCGATGCTCTCCGCTCCTCGACCGGAAGCGGGAACTGGCAAGTCCAGGTCCGTCTCTCCTGGAACGGCGGCTCGAACTGGACGTCGCGCAAAGGCACCCCGAACCTCGGCACGAGCGAGCAGACGTACACGCTCGGCGGCTCGAGCGATACCTGGAACCACACCTGGGATCCGACCGAGCTGACCAACGCGAACTTCCGGCTCGAGCTCCGCGCCAACCGAACGAGCGGCTCGGACAGTCCGACGATTTCCGTCGACCAGGTTCGGGTCCGCGTCACCTACCGCACGATCAACGGCCACCAGGTCGCCAACCCCGACCTGACGAGCGAGGTCTGCGAGGCCGCCGACTTTGCCTTCGTCATCGACATGTCCGGTTCCATCGGCCCGCAGGGTTCGCGCCCCTCGAACCTGCCCGATCTTACGGCCGGCATCACGAGCTTCGTGAGCGCCTTCCAGGGCCTCGGCGGCGACGGCCGCTACGCTGGAACCCGCTTCAACGGCACGACCGCCTCGACGATCACGAGCGGCTTCGTCGATGCGAGCACCTTCACCACGGCCGTGAACGCCCTGAGCAGCCCGAGCGGCAACACGCCGACTGCTGCCGGGATCACGACCGCCATGGGCAACACAGCCGGCGACCGCCCCGGCGTGCCGAACATCATGTTCGTCGTGACCGATGGCTCGCCGAACGTGCCACCCGGCGGAAACCTGAGCAATCCGGCCGTGTGGCTCCAGGGCGCCAATACGGCAATCGCCGCCGCCGACAGTGCCCGGAGCGCGGGCTGGATCGTGAAGGCGGTCTATTTGAGCAGCCCCAACGATCCGGGGGACACGAACCTCCCGTTCTCGGACGCCGGTGACGCCCAGTGGGCCCAAGCGGTCATGACCGAGATCGGGGCGGGCTCGTACTTCCCCGCGGACTTCAGCTCCTTCGCCTCGGATCTCTTCAAGGCGATCAAGTGCCCGGAACCGTCGCCGAGCCCGAGCCCCTCGCCGACCCCAACCCCGACGCCGGAACCCACGCCAACTCCGACGCCGGAACCCACGCCAACTCCGACGCCGGAACCCACGCCGACCGCGACCCCAACGCCGACGCCGACGCCGGTCCCCGGTAGCATCACCATCGGCAAGGAGACCGTGCCCGAAGGCGGCAACGGGTTCTCGTTCCTCGGTGAGGGCTTCGACGGAACGGGTTGCAGCCTCGGGGACTTCATCCTCGGCGATGGTGAGAGCGAGACCTGCGCCGACCTCCCGCCGGGCGAGTACGTCGTTTGGGAGGACTCCCTCCCCGATGGCTGGGAACTGAGCGACATTGAGTGCCGCATCTTGCCTAGCGGCCAGAGGCAAGAAGCTGGCTCGGTCGAGATCGGTTTCATCTTCGACGGCGCCTTCTTCACCGGGGAGACCGAAGGCTTCGACCCGGCCGACGATGCGGTGTTCATTACGCTGGCCCCGGGGGAGGAAGTGAGCTGCACGTTCACGAACACGGGCCCGAGCCCCTCGCCGAGCCCGAGCCCGAGCCCGAGCCCCTCGCCGAGCCCCTCGCCGAGCCCGAGCCCGAGCCCCTCGCCGGAGCTGAGCATCGAGCCCTCGGTCGAACCCTCGGTCGAGCCGAGCCCGAGCCCGTCGCCCAGCGGTGAGGTCCTCCCGGCGACCGGGACCCCGCCGGTGACGCCGCCCGCGACCGACACCGTCGCCCTGGCGCCGTCGAGGATCTCGGCCACGACCCTGGCCGCTGTCCTCGCCGGGCTCGCCGTCCTGACGCTCGTCCTCATTGCCCTGCCGACCCAGCCACGGAGGCGTCGATAGGTACCCGCAGGGCATCTAACCAGGGGGTCCCCGAGACCCCGGCAGGGTGCGTTTCCCCCTGACGCACCCTGCCACCCCGGTTCCCGAGGCCGCCGCGGCGATCGCCGCGGCGGCCTCATTTCGTGCCCTAGGGCAGGAACGGCACCAGCTCGCCCCCGACGAGCTCGAACACCCGCCGATCGATCGGCTCGTCGGCGCCACCGGAATGCTCGATGACGAACTCCCCGAAGAGGCGGGCGAACTCAGAGTCGTCGGGCATGAGGGAGCCGGCCACGAGGAGATGCCGCTCCGGCAGCCCCACGAGGACGCGGCCACCCGTGGCACCGACTTCTCGGGCGATGAGTGCTCGCACCTCGGGGAGGAGGATCCGACTCGCATCCCAGCCGTCGCCGGTGTCCGAGGAGAGGAGACGGCGGGCCCCGGACTCTTCGGCCGTCCAGCCGGCGGTCGCGGACCAGGCAGCGAGATTCCGGAAGGCCGCCGCCCGAACCTCGGCCGGCCCGACACCCCAGGAGAGGAGGTGGCCGGCGTTCACGATGACATCGAAGCCGCCCGAAGCGATGGCGTAGACGACGGCCAGATCGGCGGGCCCAGGATCCACGATCTGCTGGGCGTGCGGTTTCAGCCCCTCGGCGGCGAGGGTGGCCGGTTCGATGGTCGCCAGCTCGATGCCGATCGTCCCGACGGGCCGGAGGAGCGGGTAGAGGTTCGGTTCGGCGGCAGCCCAGTCGTGGGCCGAGAGCTCGGTGACCGAGATCCGGGGCTCCGGTGGCGGCACGTGGCCGCTCACCGGGGCGTTCGGGTCGATCGGCGCCAGGGGGTCAGGTGGGGCATCCCGAATGGCCGCCGGTGGCTCGTCGGCTCCCCAGACATCGTCCGACCAGGTCGGCTCGCCCGTCGGCCGATCGCGAGGTCGCTCGTCCATCGTCCAATCCTCCTCGGCCACCCCGCGGCGGCCGCTCAGCGTCCCTGGAACGTCGGCGGCCGCTTTTCGAGGAAGGCCGCCATCCCCTCGCGCCGGTCCTCGGTCGCGAAGAGGAGGTAGAAGGCGCGGCGCTCGAAGTCGAGGCCGGCTCGGAGCGGGAGCTCGAAGGCCCGAGCGATGGCCGCCTTCGCCGCGCGAACGGCGAGCCGAGGACCGGCCGCGATCCGTCCAGCGAGGTCGAGGGCCCGCTCGACGGTCTCCTCGGCCGGGACGACGCAGGTTACGAGGCCGATGCGCTCGGCCTCGGCGGCGTCGATCTGTCGACCAGTGAGGATGAGTTCGGTGGCCTTCGCCTTCCCGATCGCCCGCGGCAGCCGCTGGGTCCCACCGGCCCCGGGGATGATGCCGAGCTTGATCTCTGGCTGGCCAAACCGGGCGTCGTCACCAGCGACGATGCAATCGCAGAGCATCGCCAGCTCGCAGCCGCCACCGAGGGCGTAGCCGCGGACAGCGGCCACGAGGGGCACGCCAACGGCGGCGAGCCGATCCCAGGCTTCGAAACGGCGGCTCGTTTCGAGGCTGACGGGGGTCTCGGCGGCGAGCTCGCGGATGTCGGCCCCGGCCGCGAAGGCGCGCTCCCCGCCGGCGAGGACGACGCAGCCGACCCGTTCGTCGCGGTCGAGGGCTTCGAGGGTCTCGGCGAGCTCGTCGAGGAGGTCGTAGTCGAGGGCGTTCAGCGCCTCGGGGCGGTCGATGGTGACGAGGGCGACGCCGTCGACGGTGGCACCCGGGTCGCTCGGTCGACGGGCGGGCACGGTGACGCGGAGGCGCCCCCGACGCCGCTGGGGCTCGCGCGGTTCCTCGTTCGTCACGGCGCTCCTCCGCTTCGGGGCCAGTATCCCATGCCGGCCCTGCCGCCGCACGCCTCCCCGCCCGCGGCCGAATACCGCATGCCCGCGGGCGAACACGCCACGCCCGCGGCCGAATGCCCCACGCTCGCGATCGAATGCAGCACGCTCGCGATCGAATGCCCCACGCTCGCGATCGAATGCCCCACGCTCGTCTCAACCACCGATCACCCCGATGGACCGCCAGAACCACTCGCAGGCTTCGTTGAAGAGACCGGCTCGCTGGGCGTGGACCTCGTGGCCGGCACCCGGCAGGACGAGGAGCCGGGCGTCCGGGAGCTGCCGGGCGAGGGTCCAGGCCTGATCGACCGGAACGATCGGGTCTCGGTCACCGACGGCGACGAGGGCCGGGACGGTCGCCCGTCGGATCTCGGCCGGCGACGGTAGAGGCTCGCGGTCGATGGCCTCGGCCATCGCCCGCAGGAGTCGTCGCCAGGCCCCCGGGCCCTGCACCGGGTCGTGGCGCTCGGCGAGCTCGGCGGCGAAGCGGGGGTCCTCGCGCTCGATCCGGTCGACGTCGAGGAGGCGGCGGACGACGCTCGTTCGGGGTTCGGCGGCGACCGAGAGACCGACGAGGACGAGGGAGGCGACCCGCTCTGGACGGCGGATCGCGTACCCAAGGGCCGTCTGGGCGCCCATCGAAACGCCGAGGAGGTGAACGCGCTCGAGGCCGAGGGCATCGGCGAAGGCTGCGAGATCGTCGACGAGGACGCCGTAGGAGAACCCGCCGGCCGGGTCCCAGCGCGTCCCGCCGTGCCCTCGCGCATCCGGCAGGTAGGTGCGAAACGACCGCCCGAAGCGGGCCACCTGCGCACGGAAGCCGAAGCTCCCCGAGGAGGTCGCCCCGTGGAGGAGGACGAGGGGTTCCCCAGCCCCCGCGACGCCGTAGGCGATGGCGAGGCCGTTCGCTTCGACCGTTCGGCGCTCGATGCTCACTCGCCGACCTCGCCGGTGTCGTCGCTCAGGTGGAGGCGGTTCGCTTCGACCGTTCGGCGCTCGATGCTCACGGCCGACCCTCCGGCGGCGTTTCCGTCGCCCGCTCGATCCGGACGTACCGGCGCCGGTAGTAGAGGAGCGGCAGACCGTGCTCGGGGGCAGTGGCGAGGTCGTCGACGCGACCGATGTGGAGGTCGTGGTCGCCGACGGTGACGACCTGGACGGTCGTGCACTCGAGGTAGGCGATGGCCCCGACGAGGAGGGGCAGGCCGGTCGGTCCAGGTGACCAGTCGGCGCCGCAAAACGCCTCTCGATCGGGCTGGAGGTTCGCCCCGGCGAAGCAGTCGGCGAGGCGCTGTTGGTCGGAGGCCAGGATGTTCACTGCGAAGCGCCCCGTGGCCCGCAGATGCGGTTCGATCCGCCGACCGTGGCCGATGGCGACCATGACGAGGGGAGGCTCGAGGGAGACCGAGGTGAGCGCGTTCACGGTGATCCCGTAGGGGCGACCGGAACCGTCGTCGCGGTAGGTCGTGACGACGCTGACGCCGGTGACGAAGTGGCCCATGACCTGCCGGAAGATGTCGCCGTCGGGGAGCATGGCGCGAGTCTACCGGCCGAGGGGGTGGGTGCTCGTCGGCGGGTGCTCGTCGGCGGGTGCTCGGCGGCGGGTGCTCGGCGGCGGGTCCGGGGTGAGCCGCCCCGGCGGGCTCCTTCGTGAGAGGCTCCTTCATCGGGCGCTCCTTCGTCCGGGGCTCCTTCTTCGTCCGGGGCTCCGCTGTCCAGGTCCGCCGTCCGGGTCCGCATGCGGCGTACACTCAGCTCATGACGAGTCCGAGCACGCCCACCCGGATCGAGCGCGACTCCATGGGCGAAATGGAGGTCCCCGCCGACGCCCTGTGGGGCGCCTCCACCCAGCGCGCCGTCCTCAACTTCCCGATCTCCGGCCAGCGAATGCCGACCCGCATTGTCCACCTCCTGGGCCGAATCAAGGAGGCCGCCGCCGAGACGAACGCGGAGCTCGGCCTCATCGAGCCGGACGTGGCAGCAGCGATCGCCGGCGCGGCCGCCGAGGTCGCCGAGGGTCGCTGGGACGACCACTTCCCGGTCGACGTCTACCAGACGGGCTCCGGGACCTCGACGAACATGAACGCCAACGAGGTCATCGCCCGCCTCGCCAGCGAACGACTCGGTCGACGCGTCCACCCGAACGACGATGTGAACCGCTGCCAGTCCTCGAACGACGTCATCCCGACGGCGATCCAGCTCGCCGCCGCCGAGGCGATCGAGGCCGTCCTCCTGCCGGGGCTCGAGCGGCTTCGGGCCGCCCTGGCAGCGAAGGCCGACGAGTTCTGGCCGGTCGTGAAGACAGGGCGCACCCACCTCCAGGACGCAACGCCGATCCGGCTCGGCCAGGAGTTCCGGGGCTATACGGGACAGGTCGAGGAGGCGATTCGCCGGACGAAGGCGGCGCAGTCGGAGCTCCTCGTCGTGCCCCTCGGCGGGACGGCAGTCGGGACGGGGATCAACGCCCACCCCGAGTTCGCCGCTCGAACCTGCAGGCGGCTCGCCGACCGCCTCGGTCTCCCCGTTCGAGAGACGCCGAATCACTTCCACGCCCAGGCCGCCCTCGACGCGGTCGTGGCGGCTCACGGCGGGCTCCGGGTGGTGGCCCTCGGCCTCTGGAAGATCGCCTCGGACATCCGGCTCATGGGGATGGGCCCCCGGGCCGGCCTCGCTGAGCTCGCCCTCCCGGAGACGCAGCCGGGGTCCTCGATCATGCCCGGGAAGGTGAACCCGGTCATCATCGAGTCGCTGACGATGGTCGTCGCCCGGGTCGTCGGAAACGACGCCACGGTCGGCTTCGCCCAGACCGGCTCCTTCTTCGAGCTGAATGTCATGTGGCCGGTCGCCGGGGTCGCCCTCCTCGAGTCGGTGGAGCTGCTCGGGGCGGCGGCCGCGAACTTCAGCGCGCGGTGCGTCGAAGGGCTGGTGGCGACGGAGCGGGGGCCGGCCCTCGTCGAACAGGGGCTCATGCTGGCCACGGCGCTCGCGCCGGTCATCGGCTACGACGAAGCGGCGAAGCTAGCGAAGGAGGCCTATCGGACGGGGCGGACGATCCGGGAGCTCGCCCTCGAGCGCGGGCTCTCTCGGGAACAGCTCGACGAACTCCTCGACCCGGCGAAGATGACCGAGCCCGGTCTGGGGAGCGGGCCGGCTGCGGGGTAGGGGGTCGCGCCGCCGCCCGGCTGGGACGGCTCGGCCCCGTTCGGTGGCTGCTCGACTGGGCGCAGCCCGGTTCGGACGGCGCAGCCCGGTTCGGACGGCGCAGATATTCGTGACCGGCATCGTATTCGCCCGGCTGCCACCTCCCCGCCCTGCCGGAGGTCGGTGGCCACCCCAGGGCCGCGCTCGGAGTGGCGCTCCCGAGGGGGCAGCGGTGCGTGGCCGGCCACCGAAGTCCCGTCCCGGTGAATGTTGGACGGGCCGACCCTGCCGAGCATTCGTCCGATGCATGGATGGCCCCAACAGGACCGCCCCGGGCCGACTTCCATGCGCGTGGTGAATGGTTGACCAGCGGCGCCAGCCTCGCCCGGCGGCAGCATGCGTAGTGTGAATAGCCGCCCAGGATCCCCCGCAGAGAGGCCGGCGATGCGCCGCAGAGAGGCCGGTGCGGCAGAGGACTGGGTGCGGGCGCTGCGCGAGGAGTGAATAGCCGCCCAGGATCCGCCGCAGAGAGGCCGGCCCTGCGCCGCAGAGAGGCCGGCGATGCGCCGCACCGACCGCCGGGGCCCGCGCTCATCCACCCGACCCCGGCCGCGCCCCGGTTGCGCCGCACCGACCCCGCCGCGCTCCGGCGACCCCGCTGCCCTCCGACCCCGACCGCGCTTCACCGTCCCGCCGGGCTGCCGTTCGCCGACTGCCGCGGCGCACCGACGTGGCACTCGCGGACCGCCGCGGCGTGGCTCGCGACCCGGCCGGTACAATCCGGCCGATGACGCCCCACCTCTGGGACCGGGCCGGTGCCCGGTCGATCGCCCCGACCCACCGCCTGCTCGCCACTCCGGGTGCTGCCACCCCTCCCGTACCGGAGCTCCCAGCCCTGCCGGCCGACCGCCTGCCGAGCGTGCCCGAGCTCTTCGACTTCATGCGCGATGCCGAACTCCGTTTCCGGACCCTCCGCCTCGAAATCGAGGAGACGACGCGGACGGCCGCCGGCGAGGAACAGACGACGATCGAGACTCTCGTCCAGCACCCAGGCCGTGCCCGGGTCACCCGCCGGATCCCGGGGCCCGGGCCCATCGACGCCGTCGAGATCTGGCTCTCCGACGGCGAGACAGTTCGGACGTACGCCTCCCGCGATCGGCGAGGGGCGGTCCGGCCGCTACGGCGCGGCGTCGCGGGTCTCGACGACCCCGACCTGCCGGGCATGTCTCGGGTCTACGTCCCGGTCACCCCGCTTCCGGCCGAGAGTCTTCCCGAGCTCTTCGTCCATCCCGCCGGCTACTGCCAGAACGTCCTCGCCACCGGCGCCTGCACCGTCCTCGGGACCGACGTCGTCGCCGGTCGGGAAGCGGTTCTTCTCGGCTGCGACCACCCGCGGACGATCGAGCGCGTCGCCGACCGCCCGGACTTCCGGATCGATCTCGCCGCGGACGCCGCGACGGGAATCGTCACCCGACTCGTCGAGTCGATCGGCGGGAGCTGGACCCGCTGGGCGGAGGTCGTCCGGCTGGAGCTCGACGCCCTCCTTCCCCCGGGCGCCTTCGACCTCGAGTTCCCGGAAGGGACGACGATCATCTACTGACGCCCTGCCGTCCGGGCCCGGCCGGGTCGGGCTCAGCCGTAGCCGAAGACGCCACCGAGGGGCTCGCAGGTCAGACGCCCACCGCGAAGTCGAACCCCCTCGAGGGCGAGCGCGTTCGGGTCTTCCTCTGCCATGGCGTCCCGGATCCAGGCCGCCGTCTCGGGCGCGACGTTCGCCGGCAGCGAGAGGAGGAGATCGCGGATCGGCGCGATGAAGAGTTGCTCCTTGGGGCCGAAGAGCCGCTCGAGTTCGCTCGGGAAGAGGAGGAGGGCCGATGCCGGCAGGATCCGGGCCATGAGGCCGGCGATCGGCAGCCCATCGAGGTCGACGCGCTTGACGTCCCGCGGCTCGAGAAGGGCAGCGACCCGCTTCGTGTTCCCCAGTGCCCGCTCGACGAGCGCATCTCGATCGATCCCCCATCGCTCCAGCAAGCGGTCGGTGATGTTCAGGAAGGCAGGGCCGATGTCGACGCCGAAGCCGACCGAGAGCCCCGGCGGGAGAACGACCCGGACAGGCGGTGGAATGCCGTCAGGGAACGGCCTTCGTCGGGCGAAGAGAGGGAAGATGAACTCCTTGACGCTCGACCAGTTCAGGTCCTCGGGCAGCCTGGCGATCGCCTCGCCCACGGCCTCGGGACTCGCGACAAGCCTGTTCGGACCGATGGCGAGGGTCGCGTAGTGCTTTCGACGCTCGAGCCGGCGTCGGAGGCGGCGGGAGGCCTTGCGGTTGTCGGTTCGGTTGCCCATGGGTGACAGCCTGCCAGGCGCCACGTATCGGCCACTTATTGCCGATGGGTGACAGCCTGCCAGGCGCCACGGATCGGCCACTTATCGCCGAGTCGCCGGCGTTCGGCGGCCCCCTTTAGCCCGCCCCGACGACCCCCGCCCCCGCCTCGGCGATGGCCCGATCCTGCTCAGCCGAGCCTCCCGAGACCCCGATCCCGCCCACGACCCGACCCTCGACGACGAGCGGCAGCCCGCCCGCGAAGATGATGAGCCGGTCCGTCTTGACGATCCCGTGGAGGAGCGGCGGTTCGTCCTTCACGAGCCCCCACCAGGCATCCGTCGGCAAGCCGAAGGCAGCCGCCGTCCAGGCCTTGTCCTGGGCGATCCGGACCGAGAGGAGCGGCGCCCCATCCATCCGGGCGTAGGCCTTCAGCTCCCCGGCGGCATCGACGACGGCAACAACGACACTCACGCCGAGCTCCGTCGCCCGCTCGACAGCGGCTCGGACGGCCCGCTCGGCGGCGGCGAGGCTGACCGTCGAGACGAAGAGCGCATCGGTCACTGGTCCATCCTCCTTTCGAGGTCCGGCGAACGAACGGGCGCCGCGAGCCCCGCGCCCTCGCCCCCGGACCCGGTCCAGGGTCCCGGTCCGGCGGGTGGATCGAGCCGGTCGAGAAGCCGCCGGATGCTCCCGCGCGGATCGGCGATGTCGAACCAGAACCCCTCCATGCCCACCGCCGACGCGCCGGCGACGTTCACCGGCAGATCGTCGATGAAGAGGCACGCCGCCGGAGCGAGACCGAGCGCCTCGGCGCAGCGCTCGTAGATCGCCGGTGCCGGCTTGCGGACGCCGACCTCGGCCGAGTCGACGATGGCGGCGAACGCGTCGCGGAGCCACCACGTCGCGTGCCAGCCCGGACCGAGCCAGTGCGTCGCGTCGTTCGTCAGGATCGCCTGGCGGTAGCGGCGACCGAGACGCCGCATGGCGGCCACGACCTCCGGTCGATCGCGCCCCGACCAGTCGATGATCGAGCGCAGGTCGGCCTCCAACCCCGCGGCGCGCAGCCGGGCCCCGAAGCGGCGGTAGTACTCGGGCTCCTCGAGCTCACCGCGCCGGACGGCGTCGTACTCCGGATCTCCACCCGGATCGAAGGGTCCCCGAGGGAGGCTACCCGGGGGCAGGCCAACGGCCGCCTCGATCTCGGAGAGGAGCTCAAAGGGGGTCGGGTGGAGGATGCCACCCATGTCCCAGATGACGCCGGCGATGGTGCGGCTCACGAACGGACCTCCTGCGCTCGGTTCGGTGTGGCCGACTCGTCCCCAGAGCCCGGGCGCCGGCTCGCGCCTTCGATGGGCTTCGACCGGCGCCGACCGGCTTCGCCCTCGGCATCCATTGTCGACCGCGCCAGGCGCAAGAGCCGCTCGCGGATCGAAGCCTCGGTCGCCGCCGAGGACACCGACTCCGGGACCTC
>JBHORA010000159.1:0-18635 GCA_042408535.1 Chloroflexota bacterium
GGCGGCGCTGGCGGTGTTGATGACGGTGGCCTCAGGGGCCCGGCGAGCGATGATCTCCCAGGTCGGCGCCAGAGCCGGGACGGTTCGCATGGCGTTGGCGGCGCCGCCTGGCCCCATCGTCTCCTCGCCGGGCAACCCGAACGCATGAGGAAAGGTCTCGTCGAACTCGCGCGCAGCCAAACCGCCGACACGGACCTGGTTCAGGATCGCGTCGACCCCGTCGAGCGCCTGTTCGAGATCCTCCGCCGTCGTCACGGCCACCGGGGGATCGAGGGTCGCGACCCGTCGGCGGAAGGCGTCCGCCACGAGCTCGAGCTTCGGCCTGGAACGCCCGTGGAGGACGATCTCGAGGTGGGGGCGCCGTTCGTCGCCCCCGGGCCAGGTCGCGATGGCGTCCGCAAGCTCGGGCGTCGAAGCGCCGCTACCACCGAGCACGACGAGCCGTCGGGAGGGGCGACCGTCAGTCGACATCGTAGAACTCGCGAATGGCCGCGCCGACCCGGTCGACCTCCTCGTCCGTGAGCTCGGCGAACATCGGCAAGCAGAGAAGCTGCGGAACGAGGGAGCGGGCGACTTCGAGCGTGTCCGCTGCCCGCCAGGGGTTCGTCGCGTAGGCGCCTTGGTCAGGGACGAGGCGCGGATAGATGATCTGCGTTTGGATGCCCCGATCCTGGAGGTGCTGGCGGAGCTCGTCGCGCCGCGGCGCCAAGATCGTGAACATGTAGTAGACGTCGCGGCCGAAGACGTCCGACGCGAGCGTTCGGACGGGTGTCCCGTCCAGCCACTGCCGGTAGCGGGTCGCCACCCGACGACGGTTGGCGATCTGATCCTCGAGCCCCCCGAGCTTGACACGCAGGAACGCAGCTTGGAGCTCGTCGAGCCGCTCCTGATAGCCCAGGATGAGGTGCTCGTGCTTGACGCCGCGCTGGCCCATGTAGCGGAGCTGCCGGACTCGATCAGCGAGGTCGTCGTCGTCGGTCGTCAGCATCCCGCCGTCGCCGAGGGCGCCGAGCACCTTCGTCGGATAGAAACTGAAGGCCGCGATCGTGCCGAGGCTACCCGCCTTCCGTCCCCGATACGTCGCCCCATGGGCATGGGCAGCGTCCTCGATGATCGGGATCCCGGGGGCTGCCGCTGCGATCGCGTCGACGTCGGCGCACTGGCCGTAGAGGTGAACGGGGATGATCGCTCTCGTCCGGTCCGTGACCGCGTCTGCCACTCGTGCGGGGTCCATGTTGGCGGTCGTCGGCACGACGTCCACGAAGACCGGTAGGGCCCCGACATAGGTGATGGCGAAGACGGTGGCGACGTACGTGTTCGGAACGGTGATGACCTCGTCACCCGGACCGACACCGAGCGCTCGGAGCGCCAGGTGGAGTGCGGCCGTGCCGCTGCTGATGCCGATCCCGTGCCGGACACCGGCATACGAGGCGAACTCCTGCTCGAAGGCTGCGAGCTGCGGGCCGAGCGTGAACTTGCCGAACGCCAACACCTCTTCGAAGGCAGCACGGAGGTCTTCCGAGATCGTCTTGTGCCACCGTGCGACATCCTCTGCGGGAATCAACACCCATCACCTCCAGTTTCGGTGACGATCGCCGGCCCCGCGTACTCCTCACAAGTGCGGACGAGCACACGGGTGAGGGCGACCAGCTCGTCGATGGACACCCATTCGTCTGGAGCGTGCAGATTGCCGCCGCTGGCTCCGATCGACAGCGTTGGGATGCCAGCAGCCTGCAGGAGGGCCGCGTCCATCCAGGCGTTCTCGCCGACAGGTCGAGGCGCCCGGCCGATCACGTCCTCGGCCGCCCGGTCGAGACACGACTGCAGGTCCTCGTGGCCCACGGCGACGAAGGGCTCGCGAGCAACCCGAACCGACACGTCGGCGCGAAAACCGGGCAGCTCACGTTCCAGCTCGGCGTAGATACGCCTGATGTCGCGCAGCCGATCCTCGATCGACTCGCCGGGTTGCGTCCCGATCTCGATGCCGATCGTCACGGTCGCCGGATAGGTTGCGTAATCAGTCCCGCCCCGGATCGTGCTGGCGTGATAGACGGTCGCCCCGTTGAGGGGGTGGGGACGGGCCGCCCACCCCCGCGCGAGGTCGTCGAGCGCCTCGATGACACGGGCCGCGTGCGAGATCGCGTCGATGCCCTGCTCCGGCGCTGAGCCATGGGCCGGGCGACCATGGATCGTTAGGTCGACCCACCCAAAACCTTGGTGGGTGACGAGGACTCGCCCTAGGCCCAGGGGCTCCACGACGATCGCAGCGTCGAGCTTCGAGCTGCCGACCAAGGCTTGCGTGCCCAAGGAAAGCGCCTCCTCGTCCACGACGAAGGCGCCCACGATGTCGCCCGCTAGCCGGTGCCCCCCTCGGCCGATGGCATCGAGCGCGAGGAGGACCGCTGCACAGTGGCCCTTGTCGTCGGCGGCACCCAGGCCGAACAGCCGGTCGCCGCGCGCGACGGGCTTCATGGCTCGGTCCGGCCATGCCGCGTCACCCACCGTGTCGACGTGGGCATTGAGGCAGAGGGTTCGTCCCTGCCCGGTTCCCTTGATCCGGACGAGCACGTTCGGCCTGTTCGGGGCTACCAGTTCGACGGCCACCTCGGCACCCGGGATGGCTCGGGCCCGATCGGCAAGCATCGAAGCCACCCGAGCTTCCCCCGCGCCGCCCTCGACGAGCCACGGGTTTCGCGAGTCGATCCGGATCAGCTCCGAGGCGAATGAGACGAGCGCAGTCGGGTCGATCTCCACTACTCCTCCTCCCTCGCCAGCAAGGTCGACTTCGTGGCTGCCACTGCGTCCTCGAAGGCCTCAAGGGTTTGGTCGATGTCCTCGTCGGTGTGGACCGTCGAAACGAACCACAGCTCGATGTTGCTTGGATGGACGAGCACGCCCCGCTCCCGAAGGGCCCCGGCCAGGGCGGCGTACTTGGGCGAGTTGAGGTGCCGAGCCGCATCGCGATACTCCTGGATCGGCACCTCGCTGAACCAGAATTGGAACATCGGACCGACGCCTTGGATCTGGACCGGGATCCCTGACCGATCGAAGATCTGGGCCATCCCGGCCATCAACCGGCTCGACCGACGGAAGAGGTCGTCGTACGTCCCGGGCCGAGATAGCAGTTCGAGCGAGGCGTTCACGGCCGCCACCGCTACGACGTTCGCGTTGTACGTGCCAGCGTGGAGCACCGTCCCATCCGAAACCTGGTCCATGATCTCCCGCCGACCGCCCACCGCAGCGACCGGGTACCCGCCGCCGAGGGCCTTGGCCATGGTCGTTAGATCAGGAACGACACCGTAGAGGGCCTGCGCCCCGCCCAGGGCAACGCGAAAGCCGGTGATGACCTCGTCGAAGATGAGGACGATCCCGTGGTCTGCGGTGATCTGCCTGAGAAACTCCAGGTAGCCAGGCTTCGGCGGGATCACCCCTGTGTTGCCCATGATGGGCTCCGTGATGATGGCGGCGATGTCGTGTCCGCGCTCACGGACCAGACGCTCGACGACCCCCTCATCGTTCCACGGAAGAACGGCCAGCGTGTCGCCGTACGCCTTCGGGATCCCGGGGCTGCCAGGCACGGGGTTCGGTCGTTCGCGAGGGCCGGCGGCCGCGAGGTCGGGGTGATGGCTCCATTCGACCTGGTCTGCCCAGCCGTGGTACTGGCCCTCGAACCGGACGACGACGTCCCGCCCCGTCCAGGCTCGAGCCAGCCGGAGAGCATGCAAGACGACCTCGGTGCCGGAGTTCCCAAAGCGCACGAGTTCGACCGAGGGAACGGCTTCGACGACCCGCCTGGCGGCCTCGGCCTCGAGCTCGTACGGGAGGGCGAACATCGTCCCGACGTCCTGCACGGCTCGGGCGACCGCCTCGGCGATGAATGGGTGGGCGTGCCCGTGGATCAGGGGCCCGAGCGCCAGCAAGTAGTCGCAGTACCTGTTGCCGTCGACGTCCCAGACGTACGCACCGCGCCCACGAGCCACCACCGGGGGCGACGGGAGCCAGCCAGCCTTGGGCCCTCGCGCCCCGCTGTTGACACCGCCGGCGATCACCGCCTGCGCTGCTCGATAGAGTCGCTCTGACCGATCCGTCGTGTACGTTGGCATGTCAAACCTCCGTGCTAACGGTTGTCGCGCGCACCACAGGCCGCGCTAGTTCTTGAACGGCAGACCGCCGCTCACGATCACGTGGGCGCCGGTGATCTGGTCGGCGAGCGGTGAGCACAGGAAGAGGACCACTCCGGCGATGTCGTCCGGTCGCTGGAAGCGCCCCAGGAGGAGTCGGCGTCGATACTCCTCCTTGACCGCCTCGGGCGTCATCGACCGCCGTCGGGCTTCCTGAACCCATTCGCGCTCCATCATCTCGGTCTCGACGTCGCCCGGTCCGATGGCGTTCACGGTCACGTGCGGGGCGAACTCCTGTGCCGCAACCTGGGTGAGGGCGACGATGGCGGCCTTTGCGGCGCAGTACGGACCGAAGTACTTCGTGACGGCGTTGAGTTGGGCCACGTACGAGCCGAGGTTGACGATCCGCCCCCAGCCTCGCTCCATCATGCCGGGGGCCAGGCGCTTCATCGTCAGGAACGTCGCCTTCGCCATGATGTCGAGGTGGGCGTCCCAGTCTTCCTCGCTGCACTCCACGATCGGCCGGTACAGGGAGATCCCGGCGTTGTTGACCAAGATGTCGACGCCGCCAAGGCTCTCGACGGCACGGTCGCAGACGGCCTCGACCGTCCTTGCATCGGCCAGGTCGCCGGGGATCGGGACCCCCGTGCGGCCGATGGCTTGGATCTCGGACACTGTCCGCAGCGCCGAGTCGGCGTCGATGTCGTTCACGGCCACGTCGGCTCCTGCGCTGGCGAGCCGCAGGGCGATGGCCCGGCCGATGCCGCGCCCCGCGCCGGTGACGAGTGCCCGCCGTCCGCGGATGTCCAGCGTCTCAGTCATTTCACCGCTCCAAACGTCAAGCCTCGGACGATGTATCGCTGCGCGACCCAGGCGAACAGAACCATCGGCACGACCGCGATGACCGCGGCGGAGGCCATCTCCTGCCACCGGATGGCGGCATAGCCGCGATATCCCGCCACCGCGATCTGGACTGTGCGCGCCGAGTCGAATGTCAGGGCGAGGGCGATCGTTACCTCGTTCCACATGTTGATCCCGACGAGGATCGCCGTGGCAGCCAAGCCAGGCGCCGCCAGCGGGACGTAGACACGGAGCAGGGTCTGGAGCTCGGAGGCGCCATCAACACGCGCCGAGTCGCCGAGCTCTGTCGGGATCTCCCCGAAGAAGGCCTGAATGAGCCAGACCGCGAACGGCACGGCGAACACCTGATAGATGAAGGCGATCCCGATGACGGTGTCGTACAAGCCGAACTGCTGGTAGGCGACGTACATCGGGATGACGAACAGAAACTCCGGCATCGTGTAGGCCAGCAGCAGCCAGAGGCGGAGCCAGCGGGCGCCCCGCAGCCGAAACCGAATGCTGGCGTAGGCGAACGGCGTCGCCACGACCAAGGCGAGCGCGACGCCGAGGGCGACGACCCCGACACTGTTGAAGAACGCCCGCTGAAACTCCCCGGTCGTCCACACCTCGACGTACTTGCTGAAGTCCGGCACGTAGAGGAGCTGCGGAGGCGTCTGAAACGCATCGCGCGGCGGCTTCGTGGAAATGACAAGCAACCAATAGAGAGGGAAGAGCGACAACAGGGTCGCCAGCAAGACCAAGGCGTACGCGGCGGCCGTTAGTTGCGGGGAGTCGCGTCTCACCTGGCTCGCTCCTCCCGTCTGGCCAGGCGCTGATACAGCAAGACGACGAGAAGGGTGATGGCCGAGAAGACGACCATGACGGTCATCGACAGGCTCATGTTGAGCTGCTTGAACGCGGTTCGGTAGGCAAAGACTTCGACCGACTCCGTCGTCGTCAGCGGGCCGCCGCCGGTCGTTCCGAAAATGATGGCGAAGACCTTGAGGCAATCGACGGTGCGAAACATCAGGACGACCAGGATGGTCGGCAGCAACAGCGGCAGGGTGAGATACCGAAACCGCTGCCAGCTACTCGCCCCGTCGACCTGCGCCGCTTCGAAGGGCTCGATCGGGAGAGCTTGGATGCCGGCGGAGAGGACGATGAAGGCGAAGGCGGTCTGCCACCAGACATCCATCATGACGATGGAACCCAACGCCATCGAGGGGTCGCCCAAGAAGCCCAGCCGCGGCAGCCCGATGAGCTGCAGGCCGTAGCTGACGATCCCCACCGTTGGATCGAGCATGATCTTCCAGATCACCGCCACGATGATCCCGGAGACCATGAGGGGTACGAGGAGCAGGGTCCGCAGCACTCCCCTGCCGAGGCCGAGTCGACTGAGTGCCAGCGCGAGGCCGAGTCCAAGGACCAGCTCGACCGAGACGGCAGAGGCAGCAAAGACGATCGTGTTCCAGAGCGCATTCAGGAACCGACCGCTGGTGACGAGGCTCACGTAATTGTCGATCCCGACGAAGTTGAAGCGCTCGCCCCAATTCCAATCGAAGAAACTCATGTAGATGGAGTAGGCCGTCGGATAGACGGACGTCAGGCCGAGGACCACGACCGCCGGCAGAACAAACCGGACCCCTCGGTCCGGGCGGTGCCTCGGCAACAGGCTCGGCCGGGCACTCATCTTCCGGCGGCGCCGGTGACCCGGCCCCCTGCGTCGGCGCAGGGGGCCGGGCGCCAGCCATGCGGGACAAACGCCCTGTCAGCTATCACGAGGACGATCCCCGGCAGCGATGTCAGGGTGCGACCGCCCTGGCCAACGCGTCGTTTCCAGACGCGCAGGCCGCGGTCTGGTCGGTTCCCTGGGCGATGGCGAGCATCGTGTCGACGATGGCCAGAGCGCCCTCCTTCCAGCCTTCCTTGAAGACGACGGTCGAGCGGACGGTCTGCATCGACGTGTTGACAGCGGTGACGTACTCCGGATTGAGCGCCGCGGTGTACTCGGGATCGCTCCAGGCCGAGTTCCGGGGTGCTCCACCGGTCGACGTGCCGATCCTGGCAGTGTTGGCCTTGTTCGTCATCCACTGGATGAAGTACCAGGCGGCGTCCTTGTGCTGGGCGTTGGCCGGGATGCCGAGGCCCCACACCCACGCGCCGCTGTAGCTCGTCCCGCCGGCAGTGACTGGGGGAAGCGCTGCATACCCCACCTTACCGGCCACCTGGGACTGCGACGGGTCCTCGTACGCGGGCCCGAACAGGCTCGCGTCGATGAAGTAGGCGGCCTTGCCCTGCGAGAAGAGGGTGTTCGCATCCGGCCAGTCGATGGCGTACTTGTTCGCGGGACCGGCGGCGAGCATCGCCGCGTAGTCGGCGAGGCCTTGGCAGATGCTGGGGTCGGTCAGCCGCGGGCGGCTCCAGTCTCCGTCGAACCAGACGCCGTAGGGTGCTTCGACGGGCTTGGGGCCCCACTCGTTGAAGACGACCCCGGTGAGGGTATCCATGATCGTGTCGGATCGGATGCCCCGCATCACCGCGCCGGAAATGCCCTCCGAAGCCTTGGCCGCGGAGATCTGGCGCGCCGAGGCGATCAGATCCCCGTACGTCGCGGGCGCTTGCGGCACGAGATCCTTGTTGTAGAAGAGGATGTAGGTCTCGAAGGTGATGGGAATTCCGTACAGCTGAGCGCTGGGCTCGCCCGGTGGGTAGGTTCCGCCCGTCAGGAAGCCGCTCGGGAAGTCCGTCAGGTCGTAGTCAGGACTCGTCTTCGATGGATCGTTCAGGTAGGGCGTGAGGGGCTCGATCAAACCGGCGGAGAACTGGCTGAAGCCAGTGGAATCCATCGGGAGGAAGTAGACGTCCGCCGGGCTCGGGTTGGCCCGCAGGGTCTGCTCCATCTTGTCGAAGTACAGGTCCTCGGAGAAGGGCTGCACGTTCACGGTGATGCCCGTGTCCCTCTCGAACTCCGAGAGGACCTTGCTCATCCCGTCGGTCCAGGGATGTTGGTTGGCGAGAAAGGTGATCGTGGTGCCCGAGTATCGCTTCCAATCAAAGGCCGCAGCGCTTCCCACTGGCGCAGGGCTGGTCGCCTGCGTCGGACTGGGCGGAGCCGTCGTCGGGGCGCCCTGTCCGGCACAGCCAGCGACGGAAAGGCCGAAGGCGGCGATGACCGCCCCGAGCCGCTTCATCAGGATTCGCATTCGACGCGTGCCTCCTCTCTACTCTCAGTGCGGGTTCCCCATGACCTGGACTGTGTCGGGTCCGGGCGACAGCCATCCACGCATCCGCGCGATGAAGTCGTCCGTGACACGGCGGGCGCTGGCAACCGTGTACCAGAGGCCCGCGCGCTCGACGAAATCTGGCAGCATCCGCAGCGCCTCGGCGATCTGGTCCCATTCGAGACCGAGATGCTCGGGCTGATACTTCACTCCGATCCGATCGATCACCTCCTTGATCCAGTCCGGCTTGTTCTCTTGCAGGGCACTCATGAGCAGAATGCCGAGGCTCACGATCTGGCCGTGAATGAACGGCCTGCCGGTCAGGTATTCGAGCGCGTAGAAAACGAAGTGCTCCGCGCCTTCGATGTGCCTGGGATTCCAGCCGGCGTTGTGGAAGGCGGCCCCACCCCAGCGAAGGGACTCGGCCAGCGCTCGAATTCCGGCGTCCGTCATCTCGTGGATGTCGTCCGCGTGGTCGACGATCCTCTGGAGCGCAACCTCGGCTTCGGCGACCAGTCGCTCGTCGTAGGGCCACCGCGGCTCGACCTTGCCGAGATCACGGGCGAGTCGCCAATCCCAGTGGGCTGTGTGGTAGCAAAGGATGTCGCCGACGCCCGAGCGGTTGAGATCCGCCGGTGCACCCCGGATGACGTCGAAGTCGACGTAGACGGCTTCGGGGATGGCCCAGCCAACGTACCGAACCACCCCGCTGACTCGGACGGCCGCTCGGTGCGCCCACGCGGCATTGACCGAGAGAACCGTCGGCACCTGGAAGAGCGGCCGTTGGCGAGACCAGGCAACGTACTTCGCCACATCCAGCGCCTGACCGCCGCCAAGCCCGATGACCGATCCGAACTGCGGCAGCTCGGCGACCGTCCGGTCCAGCTGGGCGCGCTCGAGCGACCCGACGAAGAACGGACCTGCCAGGCCGTCGTCGAACTCGGCCTCGAACTTCGGCCAGAGGTCGGCCATGGTTACGACGAGGTAGGGCCGGTGCGCCGAGTGCTTGAGCTCGCCAATGAGACCTCGTCCGTAGACCGTGTCGAACAGCTCAGGCATGGTTCTGGCATTCCTCCATCAACTTCTGGTCCCCTCAGTCAGTCGGACTCCCTGACCCTGGCCCGGCGACCTTGCTGTTCGGCCTCTATGCAGCTGCCGGACGGTGCGCCGCTCCGTGGTCACGGCCACAACTCCCTGAGGGCTGGGTAGAGAGCGCGGTATCGGCGATACGACTCGGCATACCGAGGGTCGGGACGCGGTTCGACGACCTCTCCGACTCGCACGTACGCCTCGACCGCCTGCCAAGCCTCGAAGATCCCGACCCCCATCCCAGCGGCGAAGGCCGCCCCGAGCGCCGACCCGGCGTGACCAACGAGCGTCTCCATCGGGAGCCCGATCACATCGGCGACGATCTGGCGCCAGAGCACGGAGCGCGATCCGCCGTTGGTCACCCGCACGCGGCGCGGTGCCAGGCCGAGTTCAGCGAAGACGTCCAGGTGGTGCCTGAACCCATACGCGGTGGCCTCCAGGACCGCCCGAAAGAGATCGCCACGGCTCGAGGCCAGGGTGAGGCCAGCGAAGACTCCCCGGGCGCGGGGATCGTTGATCGGCGTCTTCTCGCCGAGGAGATAGGGCAGAGCGACGACGCCGCCGGCCCCGGGGGGACTCGCGGCTGCCTCCGCCTCGAGGGCGTCGAGCTCGATGCCCCCACCGCAGGTCGCCTGGAACCATCGGATGAAGGTCCCAGAGGTGGCCATGCACCCGTTCGTGAGAAAGCGGTCAGGAACGAGGTGGTAGTCGAGGTAGAGACGCCGGTCGACGATGGGTCGGCGCGTGGCGAGAAGGATGTCGCCAGCGCCGCCCAGCTTGATCAGGAGGTCTCCCTCATCGATGATCCCTGCGGCAAAGGCTGAGGCGACGTGGTCGGCACTGCCGGCGACGACGGGGGTGCCGACAGGGATCCCGGTCTCCGCGGAGGCGGCGGGGGTCACCCTGCCCACGATCTCCTCCGGCGAACGGACCGGCGGAAGGAGGACCGGATCGACCCTCGCCGCTTCCAGCACGTCACTCGCCCAGGTCCGCGCTTCGAGATCGAAGAGACCGCTCTCGAGGGCCCAGTTCCGCTCGACGGATCGCTCGCCCGTGAGCAGGGCGACGATGGCGTCGTAGGAGCCGAGAATGGTCCGCGCACGCGACCAGACCTCGGGCTCGTGACGCCGGAGCCAGAGGAGTTTCGGGCCGACGGACTGCTGGGTGATGGCAGAGCCGGTCCGCTCCAGGACTCGCGCGTCGGCGAGCCGCCCCTCGAGCTCGACGATTTCCTCGCTGGCGCGAGCGTCGTTCTGCTGGATGGACGGCCGGAGCGGCCGCCCCCCTTCGTCCAACAGGACCACGCAGGGAACCATGCCGCTGACACCCACGGCCGCGGGACGCCGCGCCTCCCGGAGGAGCTGCCTGGCGACGCTCGCCACGTTCGTCCACCACTCGCCGACCTCCTCCTCGGCCCAGCCAGGGTATGGGCTGGAGAGCGTGGTCGGTCGCGAGGCCTCGCCGACGACCCCCTTGTCCGGATCGAGGAGGATCGCTTTGGTGGCCGTCGTTCCGACGTCGATCCCGAGGAGCACCGTCACCCGATCGGGCCCTCCGCGCCTTCGCCCATCACGATCTGCCCGCTGCTGCCATGAACCGCCGCACGCGCTCGGGATCGACCGGGTTCCACGTGGAGCCGTCGACCTTCAAGTCGCTTCCCACGATGCAGCCATCAGCGGCAGCGAGGAACGCCGCGACGTTGGAGGCCTTGGTCCCTGTGTTGACCAAGACGGGCACCAGTCCGTCCACCGCCTCCTTCGCTTCACGGATGGCCGCCAGGTCCGGCTCGGAGCCGGCCATGGGCCCAGAGATCAGAATGGCATCCGGGAGGCTCGAAACGGCCACCGAGCGTGCCAGAGCGCCGACGCTGCGACGGCCGAGCGGTGAGGCGAACTCCGGGGTGACGTTCATGAAGATGGCCGTGTCCGAACCCAGGCGACGCCGCTCGCGCAGCAGGGCGCCGGCGTCGGGTTGCCAGAGTCCCATGTCCGACTCGTAGACGCCCGTCGCCACCTCGCGGATGAAGTGGGCGCCCGTCGCTGTACCGATGGCGAGCGCGGCTCGAGCGTCCCACAGGAAGTCGACGCCGAAGGGCCGGTCCGTCGGCCGAAGCTCGGTGACGACGCGCGTCATGAAGGCCACGCCGTCGTAGCCTGCGTGAAACGTGTACGGGCGATCGCCTTCGTTGCAGAACATCACGGCATCGAAGTCAGCCGCGAGCAGGATCCGGAGGTCTGCACGGACCACGTCCAGAAGGCCGTCGACTCGCTGGTCGGCGTCGTAGAGCGGCGTCCCGGGCAACGGCGGCAGGTGAACCATGGCGATGATGGGCTTGCGATGGGGAAAGAGCTCCCGGAAACGACTCATTCTGGGACTCGTACCTCCACTCCGGCCTCCTCGATGGCGGTGATGAGATCGCTCGGGGCTGAACGATCCGTGACGAGGACATCGACCTGGTCGAGCGGACAGATCCGGGCGAAGGCGACGCGACCCAGCTTGGTGGCGTCGGCCACGACCACGATCCGCCGCGCTGCCTCGACTTCGGCTCGCTTGACTCGTGCATCGTCGAGGTTGTGCTCGGTCAGGCCGGCCGTCGGGTCGATCCCGCCGACCCCGATGACCGCGGTATCGAAGCGGAAATCCGCGAAGGAGTTCACGGCGAGATCCCCGGTCAGCGACAGTTCACCGCGCCGGACGATGCCACCACAGAGCATCAACCGAATCCCCGGCTCGTCGGCCAGGATGGTGGCGACCCTTAGGCTCGGGGTAAACACGGTGAGATTGCGCCGACCTCCAAGCGCCCGGGCAACCTCGAGCGTCGTCGTCCCGGTGTCGAGGATGACCGATTCCCCCTCCTTGATCAGGTCGGCGGCGAGGGCTCCGATTTTCGTCTTGGCCTCGCTCGCCGTCGCAGCTCGTACGTCGAACGGTGGTTCCTGGCTCCGCAGAACAGGGGCGATGGCACGACCGTGGAGCCGAACGAGGGCGCCCCGGCTGGCGAGGATCTCCAGGTCGCGGCGGACGGTCATCTCGGAAACGCCAGCGCGGCGACTGAGATCCCGCACGGTCACCTCACCCTCCGATTCGATGAGCTGGAGAATGAGGGCGCGCCGCTCTCGTACGTTCATCGTGCGCGAATCATACACAGATTTTGGGCGCTCGCACACATTTCGCACACAGCGGCGGCGCGCACGGGCTCCCCTCGGGCCCGCCGACGGGCACGTTCCAAGAGATCGACGGGCGCCCGGGCCGGACGCCTCGTCCTACGGCCGCTCGATCCGCTCCAGGCCGCCCATGTACGGGCGCAGGACCTCCGGCACCGTGACCGAGCCGTCAGGCTCCTGGTACGTCTCGAGGAGGGCCGCCACGACCCGGGCCAGGGCGAGGCCCGAGCCGTTGAGGGTGTGGACGAGCTCCGGCTTCGCCCCCGGCTCCGGCCGGTAGCGGATCGCCATCCGCCGCGCCTGGTAGTCGCGGAAGTTCGAGCAGGAGCTCACCTCGAGCCAGCGCTCCACCCCCGGCGCCCAGGCCTCGAGGTCGTACTTCTTCGCCTGGACGAATCCCATCTCGCCGGTGCTCATGAGGACGACCCGGTAGGCGAGGCCAAGGCGCTGGAGGAGGACCTCGGCCCGGGCCGTCAGCCACTCCAGGGCGGCCGGCGAAGCCTCCGGCTTCTCGAACAAGACCATCTCGACCTTGTCGAACTGTGGACCCGGAGGATCCCCCGCGTCTCGGCGCCGGCGGCGCCGGCCTCGCGGCGGAAGCACGGCGTGTAGGCACAGTAGCGGATCGGCAGGTCGGCGGCCTCGAGGATCTCGTCGCGGTGGAGGTTCGTGACCGGCACCTCGGCCGTGGGGACGAGGTAGAGCTCGTCGCGGGTGACGACGTACATCTGCTCTTCCTTGTCCGGGATCTGGCCGGTCCCCCGGGCCGAGGCGGCGTTGACGAGGGCCGGCGGCCAGATCTCGACGAAGCCGTGCTCGGCGACGTGGACGTCGAGGAACCAGTTGATGAGGGCTCGCTCGAGGCGGGCCCCGGCGGCCCGGTAGACGGGGAAGCCGGAGCCGGTGATCTTCGCCCCGCGGGGCTCGTCGAGGATCCCGAGGGCCGCCCCGAGCTCCCAGTGGGGCCGCCGCTCCCAGGTCCGCCCGTCGGCGGCGACGGCCTGGTGCGGGAGCGGCTCGCCCCAGGTCCGGACGACGACGTTCGCCTCGGGGCCACCGACCGGGACGTCGGGGTCGGCCGGGTTCGGGATCCGCAGGAGCGCCTCGTCGAGCTCGGCCTCGACGCTGGCGAGGTCCCGTTCGAGCCCGGCGATCCGGTCGCCGAGGGCCCGGGCCTCGGCCCGAACGGCGGCGATCTCGGGACCGTTCGGGTCGGCGCCGGCGCGGATCCGCTCGCCGACGGAGCGGCTGACGGCGTTCCGCTCCGCCCGGAGGCGGTCGACCTCGCCGAGGAGCCGACGCCGGCGCTCGTCGAGGGCGAGGGCGGCGTCGACGACGGCCGGATCCTCGCCCTTGTCGATGGCAGCTCGGCGGAGCCGCTCGGGTTCCTCGCGAAGGCGGGCCAAACCGACGCTCATCGGCGCCACCTCGGCTGGGCGGCGGGCGAGACGGTGGGCGGTCGGTCGGTAGCGGGCGCTGCGTTTGCGGCGGGCGTTCGGTCCATGGCCCTCATTGTCGTGGCTCGGGCCGGCCGCCGCTGGGCGGCGCCGACCCCTCGCCGGCCGCTTCCCGGAGCCGCGCCACGACGAGGCCGGGCTCGAGGCTCGCCAAGAGCCAACCGGCCCGGGGGCCGCTCCGGCGCCCCAGGAAGGCGAGGTAGAGGGCGGCGAAGGCACGGCCGCTCGGGAGGCCGACCGAGCCTGCCACCTCGAAGATCCGGGCCTGCCAGGCCTCGCCGGTCGTGGGCCGGTCGGCGTCCACGCTCGCCGCCAGCTCGGCGAGGAAGCGCCGCTCCTCGGCAGGGAGCGTCCGGGCCTCGTCGGGGAGGGCGCCGAAGCGAACCTCGATCCGGGCGCTCTCGGGGGCGTAGCGCTCGAGCCAGGCCCGGGCGGCGGCGATCCGCTCGTCGAGGATCGCCCGCTCGCGGTCGGTGAGCGGGCTCCCCTTCTCCGCCGCGAGCCGGGCGGCGACGTCGACCCCGGGCAACTGAAGGAGGAGGGCGAGGTGGGCGAAGGGCGGACGGTAGGCGGCCGCCTCGGCGGCGACGTCGGCCTCCGGCTCCCGAAGGGCGTAGCGGAAGATCTGCTCGTAGCCGGCCGGGAGCTCGCCCTTCACGGGTCGCCCGGCCGTCGCCGCGGCGAAGCGGTCGAACTCGTCGAAGAGACGGGGGATCGCGTCGGTCCCCACCGGATCGAACTCGATGGCCTGGTTCGGCCGCGGTCGGATGAAGAGGAAGCGGAGCTGCTCGGGCGGGACGACCTCGGCGATCTCGTGGGCGGCCGCGCCCCGCCCGCGGGAGGTCGACATCTTGCGGCCGCCGAGGTTGACGAACTCGTAGGGGACGTTGATCGGCGGCTCGCGCTCGAAGACCTCGCGGGCGATGGCATCGGAGCGGTCGCGGGACCCGCCGGCCGTCGAGAGGTCCTTGCCGCACGGCTCGATGGTCACCCCGAAGATGCTCCACTGGGCGGCCCACTCGAGGTTCCAGGGCAGCTTCGCCCGGCCGCCGAAGGGCGAAACCCAGCCGGCCATCCCGCAGCCCCGGGCCCAGCCGACGAGGTTCGGGCGACACTCGTAGCGGACGCGCTCGCCGTCCCAGGCGGTGACGATGGTCGTCCCGATCTTGCCGCACCGCTCGCAGAGGACGCTCACCGGGTGCCAGTCGTCGGGATGGCGGACGTTCGCCACCCGCCGGTAGATGTCCCGGACCAGCTCCGCGCGGTCGAGGGCGAGGCGGATGTAGGGATCGACGACCCCGGCCGCGTAGAGCTCGCTCATCCAGTAGTAGCGGTCGGGCCGGATCCCGAGCCGCTCGAAGGTGGCCACGAAGCGCTCGGCGTGGTGGCGGGCGTAGGAGGCGTGGCCGTCGCCTTCCTGGTCGGGGATGTGGGCGAGGGGTCGACCCATCTCGCGGTCGACGGCGTCCGGCGTCAGGAGGGCCTGGGCGTCCATGGGATCCATGTCGTCGATCCCGTAGAGGTAGCGGGTCTCGACGCCGCGGGCCCGGAGCGCCCGGGCGATGACATCGACGAGGACGGGCCCCCGGAGGGAGCCGACGTGGACGGTTCCGGACGGTGTCTTGCTGTCGTTGACGACCTGCGGCCCCTGGACCCGCGCGGCCAGCTCGTCGGCCCAGTCCATCGACCTCCCTCGCCTGCGCCCCGGCGGCTCCGACCCGGTGAGCTCGTCGCCGCCGGCGGCCGGAGTCCGGACGGGCTAGCTGATGCTGACGATGGTGTAGGTGAAGTCGCCGGCGGGGACGCGGACGACGACGGTGTCGCCGGGCTTGCGGCCGAGGAGGGCCCGGCCGACGGGCGACTCGTTCGAGATCTTCCCCTCCGCGGGCCGAGCTTCCGTGGAGCCGACGATGGTGAAGCGCTCCTCGCCATCGGCGCCGCGGACGACGACGGTCGAGCCGATCTGGACGTGGTCGGTCGAGAGGTTCGCGTCGATGATCGTCGCGTTCTTGATGAGCGCCTCGAGGGTGGCGATCCGGCCTTCGACGAAGGCCTGCTCGTTCTTGGCGTCCTCGTACTCGGCGTTCTCCATGACGTCGCCGTGGGCCTTGGCGTCGTGGATGCGCTGGGCGATCTCGGCCCGGCGGACGTTGACGAGTTCCTCGAGCTCGGCCCGGAGCTTCTCGAGCCCCTCCCGAGACAGGTACGTGGGCTTCGTGTTCATCGTTCCGTTCACCCCCTGGCCATGGTCTGGCGCCCGGGGTTGGGCAGAGGGGACCACGGTGTCGGTCGGCCCGGGGCACCCCCGTCGGGATAAGGAAAGAACTCCAGGCTGGGCGAGCGACGACGCCGCGGCCTGAAGTCCGACCGGCGCGCCATGGTAGCGAGGACGGGGCGGGGCGTCAAACGTTCACTGCCCTGCGCACCGACGTCGCAGCGCGGGCCGCCGACCCGACCCTCACTCGGCGAGGCGGGCGAGGCGGTGCTTCACCCGCTGGAGGGCACCCCGGTCGGTGACGGCGACGAAGAGGGTGTCGTCGCCGGCCAGGGACCCGACGACCTCCGGCCAGCGGGCCCGGTCGATGGCGGCGGCGATGGGGTGGGCCGAGCCCGGTAGCGTCTTGATGACGAGGAGGAGGCCGGACTCGCGGATCTCGACGGGCAGGTCGCGAAGGAGGCGCCGGAGCCGCTCCTCGCCGCTCGCCTCGGCCTCTCGGAGGCGGGCCGGGAGGGCGTAGACGGAGACCCCCTCGCGCTTGACCTTGACGAGCCCGAGTTCGGCGACGTCGCGGCTGATGGTGGCTTGCGTCGCCCGGAAGCCGCGCTCCCGGAGGGCCGCCGCCAGCTCCTGCTGGGTCCGGATCGGGCGCTGCTCGACGAGGTCGCGGATCGCCCGCTGCCGAAGCCCCTTCATGATCTCGGTCGGCCGCTCGGTCCGCCCGGCCGACGCCCGGTCGCTCAGACCCTGCCCGGCCGGACCCCGCTCGCTCGGACCCCGCTCGGCCGGACCCCGCCCGCTCATCTGGCTACCGCCCCAGGAAGACGACGACGACGATGACCGCCAGGCCAACCCGGTAGGCGACGAAGACGTCGGTCCGGTGGCGGCGGAGGAACCGGAGGAGGACGTGGATGGCGGCGATGGCCGAGAGGAAGGCGGCGAGCATCCCGGCGACGAGGGGCCCGGGCGCGACGGCCGCGTCCCCTGCCCCGGCCAGGAGCTGGCGTGCCTCGAAGGCGCCCGCCCCGGCGATGATCGGCGTCGCCATGAGGAAGCTGAAGCGGGCCGCCGCCTCCCGCTCGAGGCCGGCGGCCAGCCCGGCGGCGATGGAGATCCCGGAACGGCTGATGCCCGGGACGAGGGCGAGGGCCTGGGCGAAGCCGATGCCGAACGCGGCGGGGAAGCTCAGGGCCTCCATCGGCCGCCGCTGGCGGCCGTGGCGCTCGGCGAGCCAGAGGATCGCCCCGCCGACGACGAGCATGAGCGCGACGAGCCCCGGCTGGCGAACGGTCCGCTCGATCGGATCGTTGAGGAGGACGCCGGCAACCGACGCCGGAACCGTCGTCGCGGCGAGGAGCCAGGCGAGGCGGCGGTCCGGATCGTCGGCGAAGGAGCGGTCGCGGAGGGCGGCCAGGCCGGCCGGGACGAGGCGACGCCAGTCGGCGGCGAAGTAGGCGAGGAGCGCCCCGAGGGAGGCGACGTGGAGCATGACCGAGAACGAAAGGGAGCGGATGAAGGCGTCGTCCCAGCCGGCGAGCCAGGGCACGAGGATGAGGTGCCCCGAGCTCGAGATCGGCAGGAACTCGGTCAGCCCCTGGACGATCCCCATGACCACCGCCTGGAGGACGATGTCCACGCCGCGGCCTGCCGCGCCTGCCTGCCCGTCCCCTCCCCTGCTCGACGCCCGCCCGGGTCAGCGGATGAAGAGCGGGGCGAGGACGAGGGTGATGGTCGCCAAGAGCTTGACGAGGACGTGGAGCGACGGTCCGGCCGTGTCCTTGAACGGGTCGCCGACGGTGTCGCCGACGACGGCCGCCGCGTGGGCCTCCGTCTTCTTGCCAATGACGTTGCCCTGTTCGTCGGTCAGGTGGCCGGCCTCGATGTACTTCTTCGCGTTGTCCCAGGCGCCGCCGCCGTTGTTGAGGACGGTGGCGAGGAGGACGCCAGCGATGGTCCCGCCCATGAGGAGGCCGGCCACCGCCTGGTAGCCGAGGAGGACGCCGACGACGACCGGCATGAGGACGGCGACGAGACCCGGGGCGACCATCTCCCGGAGGGCGGCCCGGGTCGTGATGTCGACGACCCGGGCGTAGTCGGGCTTCTCGCTGAAGTCCATGATCCCGGGGTGCTCCCGGAACTGACGCCGAACCTCGAGGATGATCGAGCTCGCCGCGCGCCCGACGGCCCGGATGGCGAGGGAGCTGAAGAGGTAGACGAGCATCGAGGCCAGGAAGGCGGCGATGAAGACGTTGACGTCGGCGAGATCGACGGCCTCCATGAGCGGATCGCCTCGCCGGCCGAGGATGAGGTTGACCTTGTCGATGTAGGCCGAGAAGAGGAGGAAGGCAGCGAGCGAGGCCGAGGCGATGGCGTAGCCCTTCGTGAGCGCCTTCGTCGTGTTCCCGACGGCGTCGAGCCGGTCGGTGATCTCGCGGGCGCCGGCTTCGGCCCGGCTGAACTCGGTGATCCCGCCGGCGTTGTCGGTGATCGGGCCGAAGGTGTCCATGGCGAGGATGTACGCCGTC
>JBHORA010000160.1:0-11979 GCA_042408535.1 Chloroflexota bacterium
CACGATCATCGAGGAGCACCGCTCCACCGACCACGTCCAGATCGGGTCCACCGTCGTCGTCCGCGGCACCGACGGCGAGGAGCGCTTCACCATCGTCGGCTCCACGGAGGCCCGCCCCGCCGAGGGCAAGATCTCGAACGAATCGCCCGTCGGCCGGGCCCTCCTCGGCCGCAAGCCCGGCGATACCGTCGTCGTCCGCGTCCCCGCCGGCGACTTTACGTACACGATCGTCAGCATCAGCTAGCCAGCTCCGGCCTCCGGCCGCCGGCGGCGACGGTCAGCGGGGCGGAGCCGCCGACACGACGCAGGAGGATCGATGGACTGGGCCGACGAACTCGCCGCCCGGTTGGACGGGCCGCAGGTCGTCAACGACAGCAAGACCCCGTCCGGCACCGTCCACGTCGGCTCCCTCCGCGGCCCCGTCCTCGTCGACGTCATCGCCCGGGCGCTGCGGGCCCGCGGCGTCGCGACCCGCTACCTCTACGGGATCGACGACATGGACCCCATGGACGCCCAGGCCCTCCTCACCCCCGACGCCGTCGAGCGGGAGATGGGGCGGCCCCTCGCCCACATCCCCGACCAGGAGGCGGACGGCCACGCCTCGTACGCCCGCCACCACGCCGAGCGCTTCGTCGCTACCTTCGAGCGCCTCGGGATCCGCCCCGACCGCTACTACTGGATGTCGGAGCTCTACGCCGAGGGCGCCGTCGACCCGTACATCCGGCTCGCCCTCGACCGGGCCGAGCTCGTCCGCGACATCTACCGCCGGGTCGCCAACGTCCGCCACCCCGACGACTGGCACCCCGTCTCCGTCGTCTGCGAGCGCTGCGGCAAGGTCGGGACGACGATCGTGACCGCCTGGGACGGCGAGCGCGTCCGCTACGAGTGCCGCCCGAACCTCGTCGCCTGGGCGAAGGGCTGCGGGATGGCCGGCTGGACGTCGCCCTTCGGGGGCCGGGCGAAGCTTCCCTGGAACCTCGAGTGGGCGGCCCAGTGGAGCATCTTCGGGGTGACCATCGAGCCCTGCGGCAAGGACCTCTCGACGGCCGGCGGCTCCCGCGACCGCTCCGACGCCATCGCCCGCGAGGTCTTCGAGCGCGAGCCACCGCTCACGTCCCGTACGAGTTCGTCAACCTCGGCGGCCGGAAGATGTCGACCTCCCGCGGTCGCGGGGCGGCGGCCCACGAAATCGCCGAGGTCGTCCCGCCCGAGCAGCTCCGCTTCCTCTTCATCCGGCCCCGCCCGAACCAGGCGATCGAGTTCGATCCCGAGGGCACCGACGCGATCCCGCGCCTCTTCGACGAGTTCGACCGCTTCGCCGCCGCGGCCGCCGGGCGAGCGGTGAAGGGCGAGCTTCCGGCCGGCTCCGAGCAGATCTTCCGCTACTCGCTCCGCGGCCCCGACGCCGACGTCGAAGCCGAGGCCGCCGCCTACCGACCCCCCTTCGCCCACCTCGCCCTCCTGCTCCAGCTCCCCGGGGTCGACGTCGCCGAGCGGCTCGCGGCGGATAAGGGGAGCCCGCTCACCGAGCGCGAGCGGGCGATCCTCGAGGAGCGGGTCGCCGCCGCCCGGGCCTGGCTCGAGCGGTACGCCCCAGACGCTGCCCGGATCGAGGTTCGCTTCGACGTCCTCCCCGACGCCGCCCGCAATCTGGCCGCCGACGAGCGCCGCTTCCTCGCCGAGCTCGCCGCCGCCGTCGAGGCCGACCGGCCGCCGACCGGGGAGGCCTGGCAGGCCCGGATCTTCGAGGTCGCCGGGGCCGTCGGCCTCCCGAGCGGCCGCGCCTTCGCCGCCCTCTACCTCGCCTTCCTCGGGCGCCGCAACGGGCCGCGAGCCGGCTGGCTCCTGGCCAGTCTCGAGCCGGCCTTCGTCGTTGCCAGGCTCCGGGAGGCGGCGGGCGCGGCGGGCAGCGAAGCCGTCGCCGCCGAGCAGCGGCCCGCCTGAGCCACGACAATCACGCCATGACGAACGACGCCCCCATCACCCCCCACGTCCCGAGGTGGCGCCGATGAGCGTCGGCCTCGCCCGCCTCCGGGACGAACCCGACCGGATCCGCCAGGGTGCCATCGACAAGGGCGAAGACCCCGCCGTCGTCGACGCCGCCCTCGCCCTCGACGAGCGCCGCCGCCGCCTCCTCGGCGAGGCCGACCGCCTCCGGGCCGAGCGGAACGCGGTCAGCAAGTCGATCGGCGAGCGGATCCGGGCCGGCGCCGACCCCAACGGCCCCGAGATCGCCCAGATCCGGGCCGAGGCCCGGGCCCTCGGCGATCGGATCGCCGAGCTCCAGCGGGAGCTCGCGACCGTCGAAGCCGAGCTCGAGGAAGCGCTCCTCCGGATCCCGAACCCCGCCGACCCCGACGTCCCCGTCGGCGGCCCCGAGGCGAACGTCGTCGTCCGGACCTGGGGCGAGCCGCTGCCGCGCCGCGCCGTCGGCCCCGACGGGCAACCCTGGGAGCGGCGTCCCCACTGGGAGATCGGGGCCGCCCTCGGGATCCTCGACGAGCCGCGGGGCGCGAAGATCACAGGCTCCGGCTTCCCCGTCTACCGAGCCGCCGGGGCGCGCCTGGAGCGGGCCCTCATCAACTGGTTCCTCGACGTCCACATCGGCGAGCACGGCTTCGTCGAGGTCTGGCCGCCGGCCCTCGTGAACGCCGCCTCGGCCCGGGGGACCGGCCAGATCCCGGACAAGGAAGAGCAGATGTACGTCGTGACCCGTGACGAGCTCTACCTCGTCCCGACGGCCGAGGTGCCGGTCACGAACCTCCACCGCGACGAGATCCTCGACGCCGCCGACCTGCCGATCCGCTACGCCGCCTACACCCCCTGCTTCCGGCGCGAGGCGGGCGCGGCCGGCGCCGAGACCCGGGGGATCCTCCGGGTCCACCAGTTCGACAAGGTCGAGATGGTCTGCTTCGAGAAGCCCGAGGATTCGGCGGCCGCCCTCGAATGGCTGACCGAGCGGGCCGAGGTCCTGCTCCAGCGGCTCGGGCTCGCCTACCGGGTCGTCCTCATGAGCACCGGCGAGATGGGCTTCGTCCAGGCGAAGAAGTACGACCTCGAGGCCTGGGCACCGGGCTTGGAGCGCTGGCTCGAGGTCAGCTCCTGCTCGAACTTCCGCGACTACCAGGCCCGCCGGATGGCGATCCGCTACCGCCCCGAGCCGGGGGCGAAGCCGGAGCTCGTCCACACCCTCAACGGCTCGGGTCTCGCCCTCGCCCGGGTCGTCGCGGCGCTCCTCGAGACGTACCAGGAGCCGGACGGCTCGGTCGTCGTCCCGGAGGTGCTCCGGCCGTACATGGGCGGCCTGGGGCGGATCGAGGCGGCGTAGGGGGTCGAGGGCGGGGCGTTCGTCAGCCTGCGCCGCCCTCGAGAAGCTGGGCGAGGCGCCCGAGGGGCGGTCGTCGGCCACCGCCCGCCGGTGTATCCTCGATCGGCGCGGAGAGGTGGCAGAGCGGTCGAATGCGGCGGTCTTGAAAACCGCAGGGCGCAAGCCCCGTGGGTTCGAATCCCACCCTCTCCGCCACGCCGTCCGGCTTCGCGATGAGGGCGCGCCCGGACCCAGGTCCAGACGGCGGCCACAACCCGGTGGCCTCTGCGGTGCGGCGAAGAGCGCGGAGGAAGGGGGAACCGAACCCAACCCTCGCGGAGCCCGCGGCGCTTGTCAGGCCCGTGCCCGCACCAACGGGCAGCCTTTCTCCGTCGACAAGCGCACCAACGCCCCGTTAGCGCCCTCGACAAGTCCGCTACCATAGAGATGCTTGTCAGGCCCCGTGGGGTCGAGCCCACACGGCGAGGCCGTCGGTTCATTCGGGTACTGATCACCCGGATGGGCCGGCGGCCTCGATTCTTCTCGAAGCCCTGCCCGGTCGTCCCCGTCCCGTCACGGTTCTGCGAACGCACGACGCGCCGAAGGCTTCGGCCGGGCCGTCGGGCCCGACAGCCCCGGAGGGACCGACCGGCTCGCCTCGGCCCAGCTCACGCTTGCCGCTCGCACGCCCGCCGGCGGGCCGCTCCAGGGGCGCGTCACCTCGCCTGACGAGCCCGCGGCTCGACGAAGACCGTGCCGCGCAGCTCGGCGATGTGCCGCTCGATGATCCCCACCGCCCGCGCCGGCTCGCCCGCGGCGATCGCGTCGACGAGCGCCTCGTGCTCGCGGTTCGACGCGTGGAGATAGGCGATCGGGTAGGGGACGTAGAAGCGGAACAGGCGGGCGAGGACCTTGGCCAGGGCCTCGACCGCCCCGACCGAGCCGGCGATCTCGGCGACGGCGAGGTGGAAGCGCGGATCGACGGCTCGAAAGGCCGTCCAGGTCTGGGCTGCGTCCATCTCCCGGACCAGCCCGCGGAGGCGCTCGACGTCGGCGGGCGTCGCCCGTCCGGCCGCGAGGTAGGCCGCCCCGCACTCGATGACGAGCCGATGGTCGATGAGATCGAAGACCTCCCCAGAGACGGGCCGGTAGGCTTCGTCCCCCACCACCCCACGCGGAGGATCGCTCGCCACGAACGTACCGCCGCCTCGGCCTCGACGGCGGACGAGCACCCCTCGGTCGGCGAGCACTTGGAGAGCCCGACGGGTCGTCATTCGGGAGACGCCGAAGGTGGCGGCGATCTCGTCTTCGGGGGGCAGTCGCTCGTTCGGCTCGAGGAGACCGAGGTCGACCGCCAGTGCGATCCGGACGACCGTATCGGTGAGAACATCGCGGTGGGCCACCGGAGCGATCGCATCGAGTCGTTCTCCGGCGCTGACGCGGCCCGCGGGCTCCGTCCCAGAGGTCGAGCTCGAGGACGGGTCGAACTGCCAGCTGGCCGGATCCATGGTCCGCCGCCCAGTCCTCGGCATGGTGCTCACCTTCGTAATTGTGGCGCAGCTCGACGCACAGTGCCGAGCGGCGATTGGCGCTTGCGTCCGCCCCGCCAGCCGCCTATGATCTCACCTAAATTGCTCTCGTTGAGCGATTTAGAGCTGAGGCGAGATGGAGGGCACAGCATGGCGGTCGACAAGAGCGCGGCGTACGTCGCGGAACGGTACGAGCAAGAGCTCCATCGGGGGCTCGGCGTGCTCGGCAACATCGCGATCACGCTATCGGCGGTGACGCCGGCGTCGTCGGTCTTCATCATCGTCCCCTTCATCATCAACACGGCCGGCACCGGCGCCTTCCTGGCGATGCTGTTCGCGGCCATCGTCGGAGTCTTCATGGCCTTCTGCTGGGGCGAGCTCTCGGCGGCGTTCCCGATCGCCGGCGGCGACTACGCCCTCGTCTGGCACGCCTTCAAGGGGCCGTGGGCGAAGATCGGCAACGCGCTGAGCTTCGCGACCTTCGCGTTGATGTTGAACAGCGTCGCCTTCATCCCGGCCGTCATCGCCCTGGGCACCGCGACGTACCTGACGAACCTCGTCACGATCGACACCGGGATCGCCGGCGCCGTCGTCTGTCTCCTCGCCGCGGCGGTCGCCATCCTGCGCATCCGCACGAATGCCCTGATCACGGGCATCTTCCTCGTCATCGAGCTGCTCGCGCTCGCCGTCCTGACCGTCCTCGGGATCGTCAACCTCCACGCCGAGCGCATCGGCCAGCTGTTCAGTAACTGGGTCGTCGGCGATCAGGCCGGGGCGCTCCAGCCGGTCGGCTTCGGGGTCATTCTGACGGCCACCGCATCCGCCGTCTTCGCCTACAACGGCTACTCGAACGCGGTCAACTTCGCCGAGGAGACGAAGGGTTCGAGTCGCCACATCGCGACGGCGATCATCTGGTCGCTCATCATCACGGTGGCCGCCGAGCTCATCCCAACGACGGCGGTTCTCCTCGGGGCACCCGACCTGGCGAAGCTCACCGCGAGCCCGACGCCGATGATCGACTTCATCGACGTCACCGCCAACTCCACCGTCGACACCATCGTCTCGCTCGGGGTCGCGCTTGCGATCTTCAATGCCACCCTGGCGATCATCCTGGAGTTCGGACGGATCCTCTACTCGGCTTCGAGGGATCGGGCCTGGCCCGGCGTCATCAACGACTGGCTCGTGAGCGTCCACCCGACCTTCCGCTCGCCGTGGGTGGCGACCGCCCTCGTCGGCATCGTCTCGGCGGTCCTCTCCATCACCGTCGATCTGAACACGCTGATCACCCTCACCGGCGCGAGCCTGGTGGCTGACTACGCCTTCGTCGCGCTGGCGGCCCTCGTCGGGCGGCTCAGCGGCGCGACAGCCACGAGTCCGTATCGGATGCCGCTCTGGCCGCTCCCGCCGATCCTGGGCCTGGCCGCTCTGGCGTACGTCACGACCCAGCAGACCACGACCGCGCTCCTCGTCACCGGCGGGACGATCCTCATCGGGCTGGCCTACTGGGCGATCGTCATCCTGCCCCAACGCGGTCGGGCGTGGAACCTCAAGGAGCCGCTCCGCGACGAGCTCGCGTACGACTAGGATCGGCTGGATGGTGAGGCGAGGCTGGATGGGATGAACGAGGCATGGCTCCACACGCCGACGGGAAAGCACCGCGCCCGGTCGCTGGGTATTCCCTTCGGGGGTCGGCCCGGACCGTGGAATGCGATCACCGACGTACCCGGCCTCGAGGTCGGCTATCGGACGCTGATCGAGGGGACTGACGTTCGAACGGGCGCCACGGCGATCCACCCTCGGGGTCGAGCGAACCCTGGCGATCCCTGCGTCGGCGGCTTCCACTCCCAGAACGGGAACGGTGAGATGACGGGCGTCTCGTGGATCCTCGAATCGGGGACGATGGCCGGTCCGATCTGCATCACGAACACCCACGCCGTCGGGATCGCCCATGCCGGGATCGTCAAGTGGATGGCGGAGCGCCATCCGGACGTCGCCGAGGCGTGGCTCCTGCCGGTCGCGGCCGAGACGTGGGACGGTTACCTCAACGACATCAACGGCGGCCACGTCACCGTCGAGCACACCGTCGAGGCGCTGGAGGCGGCCCGCTCCGGCCCGATCGACGAGGGCTCCGTCGGCGGCGGCACCGGGATGAACTGCTTCGGGTTCAAGGGCGGCTCCGGCACCGCCTCCCGGCTCGTGGAGTACGGCGGCCGCACGTACGCGGTCGGCGTCTTCCTTCAGGCAAACTTCGGGTCGCGCGCCGAGCTCGTCATCGCCGGAGTGCCGCTCGGTGCCGAGCTGGCCGACGACGACCCGATGGCGGAGTTCTTCGCCGGACCGGTCGGTGCCGGCTCCTGCATCGCGGTCGTGGCCACGGACGCGCCGCTCCTGCCGGATCAGTGCCGGGCGCTCGCCCGCCGGGTGACGCTCGGGCTGGCCCGGACGGGAACGAGCGGCTCACACTTTTCGGGGGACCTGTTCCTGGCGCTGTCGACGGCAAATCGCGAGGCGATTCTGCCCGGCGCGCGGAGCCTGTACGGGGAGGCGCGTGGTCGGCTCGATCGGCTCGAGTTCATACCGTGGGGCTTTCTCGACCCGTTCTTCGAGGCGGTCGTGCAGGCGACCGAGGAGGCAGTCGTCAACGCCCTGGTCGCCAACGAGCCGATGACCGGCTATCGCGGACACCGGTCGCCTGCCTTGCCGCGCGAGCGGGTCAGGGAGCTGCTCAAGGCTCGGGGCGTCATCGCCTGAGACCGGCGCCGGCCCGCAGAGCGACGCGGCCGGCGCTCGGGTGTTGGGCCGGCCTCACCGGCGGCTGCGGGCCGCGGGCCGGTCGAGCTGCGGCGCTCGGCGGCACCCGACAGGGGTGACCGTCACGGCCCCGGGGCCGCATCGGGGGCCGAGGCGAGCCGCACCCACGGCAGCGCCTTCGAGGCCGCCCGGTACAGGCGGACGTCGAAGGTCCAGAACTCCGCCTGCTCGGCCTCGGCCAGGGCGAGGTAGACGGCGTCGTAGAGGCTCGGGAGCCGAAGCTCCTGGGCCAGCTCCAGCGCCCTCGGGGAGAGGCCAACCTCCGAGCGCGTCGTCAGCCCAAGCCCCAGGAGTTGGCGCAAGAGCGTGTGGGCCTGCGTCGGCGTGATCGCCCCGGCCGCGGCTCGGCGGTGGAGCACGTTGCCCACCTCGGACCAGAGCAGGGTGGGGACGACCGGAGCGAGGCCCTCCGCTGCCCATGCCTCGGCCAGGGCGAGCGCCTTCGGCGAGTCGGCTTCGGGGAGGACCCACTTCGCGACCACGCTCGCGTCGGGCACGACCCCCCGGGTCGCCACGCTCAGCGGGCCTCCCGGGCCCGGCGGATGAGATCGGTCGAGTCTCCGAGAACCTCCCGACCCTCGAACAGCTCATGATGGAGCCGGCGAAGTCCGGCCACGGCCGCCCGGGTGAAGCCCGGACGGGACCCGAGGGCCCATCCCGGATCCTCCAGCAGCCGGCGGAGAAAGTCTCGGATCGTGACCGGTCGATCCGCCTCGTAGTGGGGATAGACGTCGGTCGGCGGTCCGCCGCCCGCCTCGTAGACCAGGAGCGCCGGGACCCCGCGGCCGAAGAAGTCGCCGCCGCGCTTCCGGGTGCCGAAGGCTCGGCGAACGGAGTACGTCTTGGAGTGGCGGACGACGGCGGGGGTGGTCGCGAGGGTGTAGGCGTCGGCGAGCTCGTCCTCCGTCCACGCGGAGGTGTCGACGGACTCGACGGGGACGCCGAGGCTCCGGACGCGGTCGAGGAGGCGGGGACGTCTTCGATGCCGGCGTTGCGCGCATCCCGCAGCGGCTCGTCGGCACGCGAGGCGTAGTACACGAGCCGCACCACCGCGAGGGGCTCCGCTTGAGGCCGCGGCTCGAGGGTCGCGCCAGCGCTCATTTCACTGCCTCTTCCTGTTGTGAGACCTACCCCTACCTACCCCCTCACCCAGACGATACGCGGATGAACACGGTCCGTCAAGCCGGCGTTCGGGAAGGTTCAAGGTCGCAGTCCGGAGGGGGTTCCAGAACCGGCATCTCGCTCACGCTTACTCGCTCACCCTCAATGCCTCGGTGCGGGCGAGGCCAGGATACCGCCCTGGGGCCGCCGGCTAGGTCCCCGTCCACCGCAGGCGCGCAACCGGGGCCGCCTCAGCGCGCCGGTTCCTCGAATGGTGAGAAAGGCTTGCGCCTACCGGCTACTGGTGATAACGTAATATCGTTATGCACGCTTTGAGGCTTGGGCGCATCAATCCACACACCGGAGCACCCCGTTGGTTCCAGATCAAGGAAGACCTAAGGCGAGCGATCGTCAACGGCACCTACGGCGTAGGTGAGCAGCTGCCGACCGAGGTTCAGTTGATGGAGCACTACGGAGTCAGCCGCATCACGGTTCGGGCCGCCCTGGACCACCTAGTCCAGGAAGGCCTCATTGAGCGTGGCTCCGGACGCGGGACTTTCGTGCGGACTCCGGTGGTCGAACAGCCAGTTCTGACGCTGGCTGGCTTCCACGACGACATGCGGGCTCGTGGACTCCGACCCGGCAGCCGCACGGTCCGCGTTTCCTGGGCCATCCCGCCTGGCGATGTTTTGGCCCGTCTCGATCTCCCGTCCGGTAAGTGTCTTCTCGTCGAGCGGGTGCTTTTCGCGGACCAGGCACCCATGGCGTTCCATCGATCCTGGCTGCCACCTTGGGTGCTCGGGCAGGAGGGTCTCCCGTCAAGCGCCGAGCTCGATGAGGGGTCGTTGTACGACATCCTCGATCGGCGGTCTGGGTCGCGGCCCCAGCGCGCGGAGGAGACAATCGAAGCCCAGATCGCTGACGAGACGCTGGCCGCGCTCCTGGCCATCCGGCCTGGTGATCCCATCCTGATGGCCCATCGGCTGTCGTTCGATCGTCGCGGCCGACCAGTCGAGTACGTGGACTGCGCCTACCGTGCTGACCGCTACCGCTACCGCGTCGAGCTGAGCCGATGAAGGCGCTCGTTGTCGGCGACGCGGGCTACGACATTACCGTGCGGGTTGTCCGACGCCCTGGAGCAGACGAAAAGGCCGTGGCGCTCGAGCATGTACGGCACGCGGGCGGGGTCGGAGCGAATACGGCCGTCGCCCTCACACGGCTGGGTGCTCGTTGCGAGCTGGTCGCGAGCGTCGGCGACGATGAGTTCGGTCGCCTGGTGGCCCACGACCTCGCTCAGGAGGGAGTGGAATTGGCCAACTTCGCTCGGCGAACCGGAGAGAGCACCTACTACAGCCTGTCCCTCGTCGATTCCACTGGGGAGAAGGCGCTCGTCGTCGTTCCCGACGGGCGTCTCTATCCAGGTTCAGATCAGCTCCCCGAAACGTGGCCATCGACGGCTCGATGGCTTCACACCGTTCCGTACGATCCGGATCAGGCCGCCCGCTGGACGGCGCTCGCGACCCAAGCCAGCGTCGCGGTGTCGATCGACCTCGAGCCCGCCACATTTGAAGGCCGCGGGCTTGCTCCTCTGCGCGCCTGCCTCCGCGGCGCTGACACTGTCATCGTCAATGCGCGGGCGGCTGCGTGTTTGGGCGGCGACGAGTCGGCCAGGACCATTCTGTTCGATCTCGGGGTGTCGACCCTAGTGCTCACCCGGGGATCGGAGGGCGTTGTCGTCAGTCAACCTGCCAACGGGCCGGTCGCAATCAGGCCGCCTGACGTCGATGTCGTAGATACCACTGGGGCCGGAGACGCATTTGCGGGCGCGTACATCTATGCGAGGCTAACAGGGCTCGGTGTTGATGAAGCGGCCCGCCTCGGATGCATCGCGGGGGCCCTCGCGTGTCGTCGGCTGGGAGCTCAGGCCGGCCTTCCTAGCCTCGATGACTTAAGGCCGTATCTGGCCAACCGCCAGTAGCCGGTTCCTGCCGGAAAGGAGCGTCGATTGGGAGAACCGTCGTTGTTGCCCCCTAAGCCTGATGCCCTGAGCGAACTGTTCGGCCGGCCGAAGCCCATCATCGGCGTGATCCATCTCCCACCCCTGCCGGGTGCACCTCGCTACACCGGCGAGTCCATGGAGACGATCTTCGCCGCTGCTCAAGCGGACGCCCGCCGGCTGACGTCGGGTGGGGTGGACGGAATCATCGTTGAAAACGCCTTCGATCTGCCTTTCGCTCGCCCAGAGGATATTGGGCCGGAGACCGTCGCTGCACTCACGGCGGCATGCCTTCGAGTCCGGGATGTCACCGACCTGCCGATCGGCATCACGCTCGTGGCGAATGGTGCGATCCCGGCGCTGGCTGTAGCCAAGGCCGTCGGAGCTCGGTGGGTGCGCGTCAACCAGTGGGCGAACGCCTACGTGGCGAACGAGGGTCTGATCGATGGTCCCGCGGGCAAAGCCATGCGATATCGGTCAGCCATACAGGCTCTCGACGTCCGGATCTTTGCCGACGTCGATGTCAAGTTCGGAGCGCACGCCATCACCGCTGACCGATCGCTCGAAGAACAAACGCGCGATGTGGAGTTCTTTGATGCGGATGTCGTGATCGTCAGCGGCACCAGAACCGGATCGCCCACGGACCTTTCAAAGCTCCGCCGAGTTAAGGCGGCAACGAGGCTGCCGGTCCTCATCGGCAGCGGACTCTCCGCAGAGTCCGCGTTCGAGCTGCTGTCGGTGGCGGATGGAGCCATTGTCGGTTCGGCTCTCAAGGAGGACGGGTGCTGGTGGAAGCCTGTAGATCAGCGGCGAGTGGAAGAGCTTGTGGCCCAGGTGAATCTCGTCAGGACGTCGATCGAAGAGAAGTAGAGAGGAGGACAACGATGAAGCGGATCCTGGTTGCCCTCGTCGCGCTGGCCTTGGGGGCGGCAGCATGTGGCGGGGCCACCGCGCCAACCGGCGGTGGGTCTCCAGCCGCACCGGCGAGCGGATCGCCCGGTTCAGCGGCGAGCGCAACGCCGAGCACCTCGGAGATCCCGGATCCCGGCACTGCCCAAGGTCGCTTCGCAGGTGTTTCACTGGTAATCGCAGGGCCCGCCGGGCAGCTCGATTTTATGAAGGCCAAAGCCCAGGAGTGGGCAACAGCGACCGGTGCGCAGGTCCGGGTCGACGAGATCCCGTTTGGCGACCTCGGGGACAAGGTTCTTTCCGCTGTCAGCACGGGAACCTACCTC
>JBHORA010000161.1:0-4771 GCA_042408535.1 Chloroflexota bacterium
ACGCTCGATCAGCTCGTCGGCGACCTGGGGCCGGCCGGCCCGGAGCCCGCCGACTGGCTCGACCTCCGACGCCTCCTCTACGGGCTCGACGCGATCCTGCGGCTCCACTGGGCCCAGGAGGAGGAGCTCTACGACTCGCTCGTCGACGAGGCGGAGCGGGAACTGGCACCGGCGGCCTGAGTCACGTTAGACTCACTGCACGTTGACATCAACGGTAGATTGCGGAGAGGAGGGGGATGCTCCGTCGTCACGGGACGAGCCTCCGGCTCGCACTCATGGCCGCCGACGCGGCGAGTGCGGTGGCTCTGTTCGTCCTTGTCAGCGTCGCCCGTTTTGGTGCCGATCGGTGGCGAACCTCCTGGACCCAGGCCGGGATCGACCCGCTCCCCCTCGCCAGCGCGTACGCCGCGACCTGGATCGCCATCCTCTGGGCCCTCGGCCTCTACCGCCTTCGAATCCGCTGGTCGTGGCGGAGCGATGTTCTCGATGTCGCGAGGGCAACGGTCCTCGTCGCCCTCATCACCTTCACCGCGCTCTTCTGGCTCAAGCTCCCTGACGTCAGCCGGTTCTTCCTCCTCGCTCTCTTCGGCGGCCAGGGGACCGTCACCCTCGGCTCCCGCCTGGCGCTTCGGGCGGCGTTCCGATGGGCCCGCAACCGCGGCTACAACGCCCGCTTCGTTCTCATCGTGGGGACCGGGCGCGAGGCCGAGCGCTTTGCAAACCGGATCGAGGCGCGACGGGAACTCGGGCTCCGCGTCGTCGGGCACATCGCCGTGCCGCCCGGTGCGGTCACCTCGGTGGCGGCCGCCACCGTCGGGGCAGCGAGCGCAGCCGTCGAGGACAGCCCGCCGATGGCCGCGATCGCCATCGCCGCCCCGCCCATGACCACTGCTGACCCCGCCGATCCAGCAGCCCCGCCGGCCTTCGTCCCCAGCCGCCCCATCCTCGGCACCCTCGACGCCATCCAGGCGATCCTCCACGGCCACGTCGTCGACGAGGTCGCCATCTGCCTGCCCGCCGCCGACTGGCCGATCGTCGAGCCGGTGACCCGCCTCTGCGAAGAAGAAGGAAAGATCGTCCGGATCCCTCTCCAGGGCGTCGCCTTCACCCTCCCCGGCGGCCGCCTCGAGGACTTCGACGGCACCCCGATACTCTCCCTCGTCTACGGGCCCGACCGAGCCGTCGGTCTTGCCTTGAAGCGCGTCCTCGACATCCTCGGCGCCGCCCTCGCCCTCGTCGTCCTCAGTCCCATCCTCCTCGGCATCGCCACCCTCATCCGCCTCCGCGAAGGTCCGCCGATCCTCTTCCGTCAAACCCGGATCGGCCTCCACGGTCGTCCGTTCACGCTCTACAAGTTCCGGACCATGATCCCGGATGCCGAACAACGGCTCGATGAGCTGCTCGCCCTCAACGAGATCGACGGCCAGGCCTTCAAGCTCTCGAACGACCCGCGCCTGACCCGGACCGGGCGCTTCCTCCGACGGACGAGCCTCGACGAGCTCCCCCAGTTCTGGAACGTCCTCCGTGGTGAGATGAGCATCGTCGGGCCGCGGCCGCCCCTCCCGCGCGAGGTGGCAGGGTACGACCTCTGGCACCGGCGGCGGCTGTCGATGAAGCCCGGGATCACGGGTTTGTGGCAGGTCTCGGCGCGGCACGAAGAGGACTTCGACCGCTGGGTCGAGCTCGACCTGGCGTACATCGATCGCTGGTCGCTCTGGCTCGACCTGAAGATCATGGCCCGGACGATCCCGGCGATGCTGCAGGGGCGATAGGGGCGGGGCTGGCGGCTGTGCCGCGCCTGTGCCGCGGCTGTGCCGGAGGGCCGGCGTGGAGGCCTGAGGCGCCGTCGGCCGAGGACGAGCGGGCCGGCGGCTGGCTCGGGCCACCGGCATCTCGCCCACCGGCGCCTCGAGGGTGATGGGCGCTAATGGGCGCCGACACACCGTGAGCGGTTCGTAGGCGGTGTTCGCTACTCGCGATCGGCTGCGCGCCGCGGATCGGTCCCAGCCACAACAGCCCATGGCCGGGCCATGTTCCCTCGGCGCCGGTCAGTGCTCGACGGATGGCCTCTTCGTCGGCCGGGAAGGCCGCGGCGACGGAGCCCGCCAGTCCCCTGATGAGCTCCCGATTGTGTCGGGTGGGCGGCAACACGAGGAGACAGTGGACGCGGCGGTCGGGGCCGACCTCGTCGGCCACGGCTCGCGCCTTGTCATGCGTCTCGCGGACGGTTTGCTCCCAACGGCGAACCCGGGTCTCGATCTCCGCCGGGACGATGTCGATTCCACACTCGAGTCGGACGTCCGTCGACCGATGGCTGGGGCCGGGGACGGGCGCCTCGATGACTGCCGCCCATCGTGGGTGTCGCAGTGCCAGGAGGTGCTCGATGATGAGGCTGTGGTTTCGGTCGTAGAGCCTCGGGGTGCCATCGGGGTACGCAGGGAGGCGGAGTCGGAAGCCGAGGACTTCGGCGAACCGGAAACGGATCCGGAGGCTGACTCCCGGATCGCCGTGCTCGACGGCCGATACCACGGAGCGACTCGTCCCGATGGCCCGGGCGACGTCGGCCTGGGTGATCCCGAGCCGGAGGCGTTGCTCACGGAAGGCGTCCCCTTGTGCCCGGGCTTCGAGCCGGAGCTGGTGGGCCGCCTCGAGGCGAACGAGGCGGCGAAGGTGTGGATCCTTGCCAAGTGGCTGTCTGGGCACGGGCGACCTCCATCCGTTGGCTCGGAGCAGCCTCGGCGGTGGCCGCGGGCATGACAGCACGGCGGGCTCATCAGCCGGTTACCCGGCCGCGTCGCCCACAGCGAACAGAACGGGGGTGCGGCTGCCTCGTCTGCAGGCCGCGTCGCCCACAGCGAACAGAACGGGGGTGCGGCCCCTCCGGACGGACGTTCTGTTCGGCCTGAGCGACGCGCCGGGCGGCCGACGAGCCCGGACGGACGTTCTGTTCGGCCTGAGCGACGCGCCGGGCGCGAGTCGCCTTTGCGCCGGGCGCGAATCGCCTTTACCGTGAGTTATCCGTCGGCCAGGGCGACGCGCCGCGAGGCCGGCCCGCCCTACGGGGACGAGGATGCCCCAGCGTACCGACTGTCCGATCCGAAGAGCTCGATGGACGCGCGGGCGAAGGCGGCCATGTCGGGGATGAGCATGTAGATCGACGTGTCTGTCGCTCGCGTCGCATACGGCGGCCCCAGCACCTTGCGGGTGATCGACCCGTCATCGATCTGCCGCCCAAGGTCGAGCATGTCCGTGAGCCGTTCTGCCGGGAAGTTCGTCCGAATCGTCTTCGCCGCCGCGTCGAGAAGGCTCGGGATCTTCGGGAGCATCGCCGGGTCGGTGAGCTTGGCCCGGAGGGCGATGAGCAACTGCTGCTGACGGCGCGCTCGTTCGAAGTCGTTGTTGCCGACCCCCTGCCGAGAGCGGACGAAGGCGAGTGCCGTGTCCCCGTCGAGCGTGTGCCAGCCGACCGAGAGCGAAAATCCCCGTCGGCTCGGATCGCGCCAGTCCACGTAGAAGGGATCGTCGATCGGCTTCTCGTTGTAGATCCGGACCCCGCCGACCGCGTCGATCATCGCCTCGAATCCCGGCAGGTTGATCGCCGCGTAGTAGTGGATCGGCACCCCGACCAAGTACCCGACCTCCCGGACGAGTGTGGTCATCCCCCCATCAGGGAACTCCGATCGATGCCCGTCGGCGTACGAGAGGAGCGAGTTGATCTTGCCTTGGTAGATCCGGCCGTCGGGGAGCGGGAACCGGGCCAGGTCGCGCGGCAGGCTGACCATCACCGCCGACTTCGTCGTGGGATTGATGCTGACGACGAGGAGCGTGTCGGTCAAGGAGTGGTCTCTCGTCGGTGCCCAGTCCGTGCCGATCAGGAGGACGTTGATCCGCGAGCTCGCCGTGGGCGGCGTGGCGATTGGAGTCGCATTCGGGAAGTCGCTCAGCCCGTTGTCAGGACCCGTCGAGGCAACGGGGCTTGACGATCCGCCGGGGCCGGCGTTCTCTCCGTCGGGCTCGGCCACGAAGATCTGCGAGCCCGCCTCGTAGAACGACCACGCGTACCAGATCCCGACCCCGTGGACCGCCACAACCACGAGCGCCAGCGCACCCACGAACCCCAGCCGCCGCGGGTGCCGTCCCGGCCCCCGCCAGCCCCCGGCCGACACGAAGGCGTCGGCCATCGACAGCAGGCGCCAGAGCCCCAACAGCCCGACCAGGACCGCCACCGTCAGCGCAACGCTCGGCGTCAGCAGGGCAAGCCCCAGCCGCTCGACCCCCCCGAGCGCCTGAACGGCGACGACCCCGAGCGCGACCACGATCGGCGTCGCGTAGACGAGCGCCGCCTGCCGGTGGCCGAGGTAGAGCTGCCCGAGGCCGGGCCACAGGGTGGAAAGCAGGGTAGCGACGGACGGGGAGCGGTTCCGACGGCCACCCCGGTTCATGGCTGCGTCCAAGTCGCCGCGGAGTCTACCACGCCCCGACGGAGGCGCACCGGGGACGAAGCACGCCTGGCCGGATGGGCACCTCTCAACGAAACACCACCCGGGACGACAGCCCCGGCCCGACGAACACCCGACCCCGACCGACCCTTGACGCCGGGGGCGGCATACATATGCTCATCTCGATGCGTACCACCCTCATCCTCGACGACGCCCTCCTCCGCGAGGCGAGACGCCGGGCCGCCGAGCGCGGGACGACCCTCAGTCAGGTCGTCAACGACGCGCTGCGCGCGGCCTTTCGGACCGAACCCCGACGCCGGGCACCGCTCAAA
>JBHORA010000162.1:0-8922 GCA_042408535.1 Chloroflexota bacterium
TGTCGCCCGCGGTCGGGGTCTGGTAGGCTGCGTGCACGGCGTACCTCCTGGTGCCTTTTGGGTTGATCTCCGGAGGGTACGCCGTTCTTCCTGCCCTGGCTGGGCTGACTCAGCTTTTCCACACATCCTGACAGTAGCTCCGGGGCGTCCTCCCACTCGCCGTTTCGACATCCTTCCGCCCGCTTTTCCTCGGGCCTGCAGGATTTGTGTTCACCGCTCACCGAACCGACAGGCTGGCCGGCCTCGCAGGCCCAAGCGGCGACAAAGATGCGCATGGGACGCACGCCCCGGGGGAGGGCGGTGGGCCAGCCGGTGGGGCACGCCGTCCAAGCACCGGGCTGCCCAGCCGCCTCGGGCTCCTCGCAGGTGAGCCGCCGGTAAGCGCGCCCGACTAGGCTCTCCATCGTTCCCGAGGTCCGGATGGCGGGGGAAATCGGCGGGCTCCTGTCGTCCGGGCCCGGGAACACCCGAGGGGGCGCGCCCTCTTCGTCGCGGACGGCCGGGGCCACCGCCGAGCCAAGGGCCGAAGGGACGCCTCGTTCCATCCCCGCCGGCAACCCGCCGTCACGGGAGGCACGGTGATGGACACCTATACCGCTCGGCCGCCGGAACGTCATCCCGGCTCCGGCAGGGTGCCCGGCGGACCGGCTCTGGGCGCCGACGGGCCGCAACGAGGCCCCGCCGGGGCGCAAGGAGGCCCGGGCGGGCCGCAACGAGGCGCCGATGGGGCGCAACGAGGCCCCGGCGGGCGCGGCGAGCCGGCCGTGTCCGGGCTGCCGCTCCGAGCGGTCCCGCTCGGCGAGCGGCCCCGAGAGCGGCTCGCGACCCGAGGGCCGGGCGGTCTTTCGGCGGCGGAGCTCATCGCGGTCGTCTGGGGCAGCGGGACACGGGGCCGGAGCGCCGTCGAGGTCGCCAGCGACGCGCTCGCTCGGCTCGACGGGCTGACAGGTCTGGCCCGGGCGAGCGACGTCGAGCTCGAGGCGATCCCGGGCATCGGTCGAGCGCGCGCTGCGCAGCTCGCCGCTGCCTTCGAGCTCGGGCGCCGGCTCCTCGCCGACTGGCCGATCGGGCGCTGGACCGTCCGAGCGCCGGGCGATCTCGCCGAGCGGCTCATCCTCCAGATGGGCCGCCTCGAGCAGGAGGAGCTGCGGGTCGTCCTCCTGAACGCGAAGAACGCCGTTCTCCGGATCGCAACGGTCTACGTCGGCAACGTGAGCGCCTCCCTCGTCCGGATCGGGGAGCTCTTCCGTGATGCTGTCCGGACGAATGCCGCCGGTCTCATCATCGTCCACAATCATCCGAGCGGCGACCCGACGCCGAGCCCCGATGACCTCCATCTCACGAGGGAAGCCCTCGCAGCGGGCCGTCTCCTCGACATCGACGTCCTCGATCACCTCATCATCGGCCACGACGCCTACATCTCCCTTCGAGACCGGGGGGTGGCCTTCGACCGCTCGGCGGTCCGGGTCGCCGAGGGTGCTCCCGTAGCGCCGGCGGTTCGGACCCGGTCGACGGCCGCTCCGCCGTAGGCCGGGGATCGGTTGCCGCCCCACCCTTCGGTCGGCCGGGACGGGGTGGCGGGCCGGGCGCGCCTGGGGTCGCCAGATCGACCGGCTATACTCGTCCGCGCTCCCCGCGCGGCGACGGCACGGCTCCCGGGAATTGGTGCGGGTCGCCGCCGTCCCTGCCGCGTTCACCAGGAAGGACCCAGGCTCGCCACATGCTCGACGCTTTCCTCGGCCTCTTCTCTCGGGACATCGGGATCGATCTCGGGACTGCGAACACGCTCGTCCACGTCCGCGATCGGGGCATCGTCATCAGTGAGCCCTCGGTCGTGGCCATCGAGGCCCGAACGAAGCGAGTCCTCGCCGTCGGCGCCGAGGCGAAGCGGATGGTCGGGCGGACCCCGGCCTCGATCATCGCCGTCCGCCCCCTCCGGGACGGGGTGATCTCTGACTTCGACGTGACCGAGCAGATGATCAAGTACTTCGTCCAGAAGGTTCACGACCGGATCGGGCTCATCCCGCGGCCGCGGATGCTCCTCGGTATCCCGAGCGGGGTCACCGAGGTCGAGAAGCGGGCCGTCAGAGATGCCGCCCTGAACGCCGGTGCCCGGTGGGCGAGGCTCATCGAAGAGCCGATGGCGGCGGCCATCGGGGCGGGCCTGCCCGTCTCGGAGCCGACCGGCTCCCTCATCGTCGACATCGGCGGCGGGACGACGGAGGTCGCCGTCATCAGCCTCGGCGGGATCGTCGTGTCGCGCTCGATCCGGGTCGGTGGCGACGAGATGGACCAGGACATCGTCGCCTTCGCCCGCCGCGAGTACAACCTCTTCCTCGGGGAGCGGACCGCCGAGGACATCAAGATCGCCATCGGGTCGGCGTATCCGGGCGAGTGGGACAGCCAGCGCGTCCTGCTCCGGGGCCGTGATCTCTTGACCGGCCTGCCACGGGCGGTCGAGGTCGGCGCCGAGCAGATCCGGGAGGCGATCGAGCCCTCGGTCCAGCAGATCGTCGACACGATCAAGGACACCATCGAGGAGACGCCGCCTGAGCTCGTCGCCGACATCATGGATCAGGGCATCGTCCTGGCCGGGGGTGGTGCCCTCCTGGCCGGGCTCGACCGGCGGATCGCCGAGGCGACGCAGATGCCGGTCCACGTCGCTGACGACCCGCTGACCTGCGTCGCTCGGGGAACAGGGATCGTCCTCCAGGAGCTGGCGAACCCACAGATGGCCCGCGTCCTCGTCGCGGAGACGTACTCCCGACCGCCCCGCTAGCTCGGGCGGCCGGCCGTCAGAGAGGTGGTCGCGATGACGGAGATCGTTGCCGGTCGTCGGCTCCGACGCCGAGCGATCGGCTACACCCTCCTCCTCGGCTCGTCCCTCCTCCTCATGGCCGTTTCCTCCACGCCTCCCGTCCGCGAGCTCCAGGCCGGGCTCGCCTTCGCCCTCCGTCCGGCGCAGGCGGCCCTCGACGATGCCGCCCGGACGGTGAGCGGGATCGTGGCCACGATCGGCGAGATCGATCGCCTTCGTCGCGACAACGAGGCCCTCCGCCAGGAGAACGAGCGCTTGAAGGCGGAGGCGGCTCGGGCGGAGGCGATCCGGCGCGACAACGAGCAGCTGACTGCCCTCCTCCAGCTCCGGAGTGGCCTCGACTACGAGACCGTTGCCGCCCGGGTCATCAGCCGCGAGTCGTCCGAGTTCCGGCGGATCGTCAGCCTCGACCGAGGAGCCGACGCCGGGATCGAGGTCGGTGACGTCGTCATCGGCGCCGGGGGAGCCCTCGTCGGGCGGGTCATCGACCTGGGCCCGACCTTCGCCCACGTCCTTCTCATCAACGACCTCGATTCGGTCGTCATCGGCCAGTTCGGCTCGTCCGGGGCGACGGGCGAGGTCGTCGGCCAGCTCGGTGGTGCCCTCGTCATGCGGAACATCGACGCCACCGAGCGGATCAGCCTCGGCGAGGAGGTCGTGACGGCGGGGATCGAGCTGGCGGGCGGGGTCCGGTCGCCGTACCCGAAGGGGCTCCTCATCGGCCAGGTCGTCGACGTCGCCCGCGATCCGAACGCTGTCGTCCAGACGGCTTATCTCGTCCCGCCCATCGACCTCGATCGCCTCGAGACGGTTCTCGTCATCACCTCGTACCACGGCGGGCTTCCACCGGCCGAACAGATGCCGAGCGACCTCGTCAACCCCGACGGCACGCTCCCCGGAGGGGAGCAGCCCTACGTCACTCCGCTCCCGTCCGGATCGCCCGGACCGTGATCGGCCGAAAACGACCCCCATCGGGTGCCGACAGCGGCCCACCCCTCGCTCCACCGCCTGTTACGCTTCGGGGCATGAAGGGGCTCGTGCTCGCGGGAGGGACGGCAACTCGCCTCTTTCCGCTGACGATCGTCACGAACAAGCACCTCCTCCCGATCTACGACCGGCCGATGATCTACTACCCGATCGAGACGCTGGCCGGGATGGGGATCCGGGAGATCATGGTCATCGTCGGCGGCAAGAGCGTCGGCGACGTCATCGAGCTCCTCGGCGACGGTGCCCACTTCGGGGTCGATCTCACGTACCGCTACCAGCGCGGCCCCCTCGGCATCGCCCACGCCATTGGTCTCGCCCGCGACTTCGTCGGCGGCGCTGCCTTCTGTGTCGTTCTCGGCGACAACATTCTCCGGGGCGAGAGCCTCGCTCCTGTCGCCGCCGAGTTCGAGGCCGGGCCCTGGGGGGCCGGCACGCTCCTCTACGAGGTCCCGGACCCGGAGCGGTTCGGGGTCGCCGAGTTCGACGCCGACGGCCGGATCGTCGGCTTCGAGGAGAAGCCCCTCGCTCCGAAGAGCAACCTCATTCCGATCGGGGTCTACTTCCTCCGACCCGACGCCTTCGACGTCATCGCCGGCCTCGCCCCCTCGTGGCGGGGCGAGTTCGAGATCACCGACGTCCTGAACCACTACATTCACCACGGCGGCCTCTACTGGCGCCGCTACGAAGGGCAGTGGACCGATGCCGGGACGGTTCCCTCGCTCCTTCGGGCGGCCGAGCTGGCGGCCGCCGACGCCCGGGCCGGCCGTCTTCCGCCCCCGCCCCAGCGCCCCGGCGAGCGGCGGGAGGAGATCGTCCCGGCGCCGCCCGTCCGATCGCCGTCCGAGGTTCGGGAGTGAGCGACGCGGGGGAGGAGCGGCACGCTCCAGCTCCCAGCGATCGGATCGGTGCCGGTGCCCACCTCCTCGTTACCGGCGGGGCCGGCTTCATCGGCAGCTGCTTCGTCCGGGAGGTGCTCGCTCGACGCGACGGGACCCGGATCACCGTCCTCGACAAGCTGACCTACGCGGGGAGCGAGGCGAACCTGGCGCCCGTCCGCGCTGATCCCGAGCAAGCCGGACGCCTCCACTTCGTCCGAGGCGACATCGCCGACCCTGCGGTCGTGGGCGACCTCGTCGCCGCGGCCGACGCCGTCGTCAACTTCGCAGCCGAGTCCCACGTCGACCGGTCGATCCTCGACCCGGAGGCCTTCCTCCGGACCGGTGTCATCGGCGTCCACGTCCTTCTCGAGGCCTGCCGTCGGGAGCAGGAACGGGCGGCGGCCGGCGACCGGCCTCGCCCGCCGCGCTTCCTCCAGGTCTCGACCGACGAGGTCTACGGCTCGGTCGAGGTCGGCTTCGCCCGGGAGGATGACCCCCTCGCGCCGCGCTCGCCCTACGCGGCGGCGAAGGCGGCCGGCGAGCTCCTCGTCCGGGCCTACCACGTCACCTACGGCCTCGACGTCGTCGTCACCCGGGGGGCGAACACGTACGGGCCGTACCAGCATCCGGAAAAGCTCATCCCCCTCTTCCTCACGAACGCCCTCGACGACGAGCCCCTGCCGCTCTACGGCGATGGGCTCCAGCGTCGGGACTGGCTCTTCGTCACCGACCATGCCGGGGCCATCGAGCACGTCCTTCGCTACGGGGCCCCGGGGGAGGTTTACAACATCCCGGGCAGCGGCGAGCGGACGAACCGGGCCGTCGTCGCCGCCCTCCTCGACCTCGTCGGGCGGCCGTGGTCCCTCGTTCGGAGCGTTCCCGATCGCCCGGGTCACGATCGTCGCTACGCCATGGACGGGGCCAAGCTCGCCGCCCTCGGGTGGCGCCCGAGGGTCGGCTTCGAAGACGGGCTCCGGCGGACGGTCGACTGGTTCCGGGCCAACGAGACCTGGTGGCGGGCCATGCGATCGGGCGACTGGGAGCGCTACTACGCGCGCCAGTACGCCGAGCGCCTGGCGGCTGGGCGACCGGTCGAGCCTTTCGACCGGACGAGGGCCGCTGGAGGGACGACCGCCCAGGCCGTCGACGCCCGCCCTCGGGAGGAGGCCGGGGGCGTGCCCGATCGGGGTCCGACGGTGGCCGGCAGCTGAGCGTGCGGGTCGTCGTCACCGGGGCGCAGGGCCGCCTCGGGCGAGCGCTCCTCAGCGCCCTCGCCGAGGCGCCGGCAGCGATGGAGGCCATCGGCTGGTCGCGGCCCGAGTACGATCTCGATGTCCCCGCCGCGGCGGAGTCACTCGTGGAGCGGGACCGCCCCGACGTCGTCGTCCACGCCGCAGCCTGGACGGACGTCGATGGCTGCGCCCGGGCACCGGAGCTGGCCCTGGCCCGGAACGGCGAGGCCGTCGGTCACCTCGCCCGAGTCTGTGCGCGACGGGGCGTCGCCCTCGTCTTCGTCTCGACGAACGAAGTCTTCGACGGCCGCCGGACCGATGGCCGCGGCTACGCCGCCGGTGACCGACCGAACCCGATCAATCCCTACGGGGCGAGCAAGCTGGCCGGGGAGCTCGCCGCCCTCCGGGCGTACGGGCTCGCCGTCCCCTGGCAGGTCGAATCGGCCGTCCGGGGCGACGCGCCCGCGGGTGGCGTCACGCGTTCTGGCCTCGCCATCGTTCGGACGGCCTGGCTCTTCGGGCCGCCGGGGAACGACTTCCCGTCGAAGATCCTCGCCGCAGCAAAGACGGCAGCGGAGGAGGGACGGCCGTTGCGGGTCGTCGCCGACGAGGTGGGTTGTCCGACGTACACGATCGACCTGGCCCGAGCGATCGTCGCCCTCCTCCCCCTCGTCGGGGTCGTCCGGCCCGGCGGTACCGGCGGTGGCGGTGATGGCGCCGCGGCCGGCACGACGTCGCCCGGGGCGCGGCCTCAGGTGGTTGGGCCGATCTGGCACCTCGTCAACGCCGGCCAGGCGTCGCGCGCCGACTGGGCTCGGGAGACCCTCCGCCTCGTCGGCCTCGATGTCCCCGTCGTCGACATTCCGGCGATCGAGTGGGTGCGCGCCTCGACGCCACCCCGCTGGGCCGTCCTCGAGTCGGGGCAACTCCCGCCGGCCCTCTCGATGCGCTCCTGGCAGGAAGCCCTCGCTGAGTACCTGGCCGGGGCTCGGGCCGGCTGAGGCGCGGTCGGGGATCCTGCCGCACGCCGACGCCGTCTCGAGCCGGGGGCGACGACCGCCCCGGACCGCACCGCTCCTCCATTTCGCGCAGTCGCCAACGGACGAAGGGGCTATGAGCAGCGGGACGATCCTGCGATTGAGGGGCGGCGCTCCAAGGGCGAGGCTCGGGGTGACCACCCCAGCCTCGGTTCCGCTCGAGGAGGAGCGTCGACCGACGAACCGTCAGGGAGCCGATGCCCATCCGACGAACCCGTTCCGCCGTCACCGCTCACGCGGTCCCCGTCACCGCTCACGTGGCTGCGGGCCGCGCCGCCAGCGAGGCAGCCTGCCGCGGTCCGCTCGGCCACCGCCGTCTGTTCGGCGGCCAGCGCGACTGCCGCCCCGGGTCCCCCCTCGGGAACCGGTCGCGGACGCCGGTCGGGCTCTGGGGCCTCTCGCGAGCTGCTCGCCTCCTCGTCGCCTTCGGACTCGCCTTCGGTCTCGTCGCGGTCGGGCTGCCGACCGGCCCCGCCTCCAGCGTCCGAGCGGCCGAGCCGAAGGTCGTCATCATTGTCGGCGCCACGGAGGGAACGACGGCGACGTACCGTCAGTACGCCGACGTCGAGTACGCCGAGGCGATGAAGTACACCTCGAACGTCGTCAAGGTCTACAGCCCGAACGCCACCTGGTCGGCGGTCAAGGCGGCCGTCAAGGGCGCTTCCATCGTCATCTATCACGGCCACGGGAACGGCTGGCCGAGTCCGTACCCGTACGACCCGACCTTCAAGACCCGGAACGGTTTCGGCCTCAACGCGACGGCGGGCCAGGGGGATGACAACCTCAAGTACTACGGCGAGCCGTCGATCGAGACCCTCGAGCTCGCCCCGAACGCTGTCGTCCTCCTTCACAACCTCTGCTACGCCTCCGGCAACTCGGAGCCCGGCTACCCGGAGCCGACCCTCGACGTCGCTCGGCAGCGAGTCGACAACTACGCCTCGGCCTTCATCCGAGCCGGCGCCGCTGCCGTCATCGCCGACGGCCACATGGGGGCGAGCTACTACATCCGGGCCCTCTTCACGACCCGGCAGTCGATCGAAGCGATCTGGCGGAACGCCCCGAACTTCCACGGCAACGTCTACGCCTTCGACTCCGTTCGGAGTCCGGGTCGGACGAACCTCCTCGATCCCGAGCAGCCGACGAGTCGCTTCTACCGGGCCGTCACCGGTCGGCTCGACGTCACAGCCGACCAGGTCACCGGCGCGCCCTTCGCGGCTACCGACGGTGATCCCGCGACCTTCGTCGTTCCCGGGGCCGCTTCGACGGCCGTCGACGGGGCGCCGGTCTATCCAGACGCGGCTCGAACCGGGGTGCCGGTCGCGACCCTGCCACTCGACACGAAGCTTCGCCTGACCGCCGACGCGACGGGCTCGATGGGGACCGCGGGCATCGACGTCGCCGGCGGCGCTACGTTCGCCGTCCGAACCCTCGACGGAGCTGTCGAAGGCTATATGGCCAGCGATACCCTCGTGCCCCGGGACAGCACGCCTCCGGCGATCTGGATCAATGAAGCCGGGCCGGCGACGAACGGGTACCGGATCGCCGGCCGCTTCTCGGAGGCGGTCACCTGGCGGCTCGTGCTCCAAACGCCCGACGGGAGCCGGACCATCGGCGACGTCAGCGGAACGGGATCATCCTTCACCTTCAGCTGGGACGGAACGCTCGACGGGGCGAAGGCGCCCGAGGGTCTCTACCGGTACCGGATCGAGGCGACCGATGCCTGGGCGAACCCGACGACGGTCGCCACCGGCTCCCTCGTCGTCTCCGACCTCGTCGTCTCCCGCCTCGCTGGGGCCGACCGCTACGGAACGGCCGCCGCCATCAGCGCAGCGACCTTCCCGAGCAGCGGCGTCCCGGTCGTCTACGTCGCGACCGGCCTCAACTACCCCGACGCCCTCGCTGGCTCCGTCGCCGCCGCCCGATCCGGTGGGCCGCTCCTCCTCGTCACCCAGAACACGATCCCGGCGGCG
>JBHORA010000165.1:0-2556 GCA_042408535.1 Chloroflexota bacterium
GCGCTCCTTCGTGTCCGGCCACTCGATGTCGAGGACCGGCACCTCGTTCATCGACTCGCCGGTCCCGACCCCGAGGATGACCCGTCCGGGTGTCAGGCAGCCGAGGGTCGCGAAGGCCTGGGCGACGACGGCCGGGTTGTAGCGGAACGTCGGGGTCAGGACGCTCGTGCCGAGGAGAACCCGCTCGGTCCGCTGGCCGACGGCGGCGAGCCAGGCGATGGCGTTCGGGGCGTGGCCGTTCGTGTGCCGCCAGGGCTGGAAGTGGTCGCTGACGAAGACGCTGTCGAAGCCGGCCCGCTCGGCCTCGACGGCGAAGTCGAGGAGCTCACGGGGTCCGAACTGCTCGGCCGAGGCCTTGTATCCGAGTCGCAGCATTCCATATCCCCTGTTCGTTGCGCCGACATCCGAGACTCTAGCCGACTCGACCGTGCTCGGAGGGCAGAGTGCGGTCGTCGAGCTTCCTCCAGCGCGAACCGCTCCACCAGCCGATCCGGACGACGGACCCAGCGGAATCGAAGCGACCCAGACGCCGACGCGCGGTTTCCACCGTCTCGCTCCAGCCGGGTGGGACGAGGCGTGGTGCGAGGTCCGCGAGCGGGGCGAGAGCGAAGAGGCGACCCCGCAGTTCCGGGTGCGGCACGACCAGCCAAGGCCCGAAGTCCGGAGCCACCGGCTCCTCGGCGTCTGGGGCGTCGGCGTTGCCGGGCAACGACCCCCCGATCCCGATCCGGTGTCGACCGAAGACGAGGATATCGAGGTCGATCTCCCGCGGCCCCCAGCGTCCCCTCGGTCGACGTCCGAGGACATGCTCGATCCGCTTGCAGGTGGTGAGCAGTTCGAGGGCAGCCGTCGTCGGGTCGGTCCACACGACCACGTCGACGGCGGCAACGGCGTTCAGGAAGTCCGGTTGGTCCTGTCGCCCGACGGGCCGGGTTCGATACAGCGCCGACACGCCCCGGACGGCCAGTGCCGAGGTCGCTGCGAGCGCCGCCACGGCCTCGGTGAGGGCTCGCTCCGGGTCGCCGAGGTTGGCACCCAAGCCGATGTAGGCGCGAACGCGACACGGCCGCCGCGAGCCGATGTCGCGACGGTCTACAGTACGGTCATGCCCTCGACCACACGGCGGAGCGCCGCCGACTCCCTCAGGCGACAGGATCGAATGCCTTCGGGCTCCGGCCGCGCCTTGGCGGCGCGCCTCCGCGAGCGGATCGAGCGGGAGGGGCCGATCCCCTTCGCCGAGTTCATGCGGGTCGCCCTGACCGACCCGACCGACGGGTACTACACGTCGCTCCAGCCGCGCCCGACCCGGGACGGCGACTACCTCACGGCGCCCGAGCTTCACCCGATCTTCGGTCACTGCCTCGCCCTCCAGATCGTCGAGGCCTGGGATCGCCTCGGCCGACCGATGCCGTTCACGATCACAGAGTACGGCTCCGGAGCGGGAACCCTCGCCCTCGCCGTTCTCGACCAGATCCGACGATCGAGCCCGTCGCTACTACGGGCGCTTCGGTACGAGCCGGTCGAGTTGAACCGCTACCGCCTCGCCGAGATGCGAGCTCGCTTTGAGGCGGCGGGCCTCACGGGCCTCCTTGGTGAGCAAGACGGGGTACCGCGGGACCGCGCCGTCATCGCCAACGAGTATCTCGACGCGCTGCCGGTGCACCGCCTCGTCCTCCGCGAGAACGGGCTTCGCGAGCGCTACGTCGGCTGGTCCGACGGCTGCTTCGTTGAGCTCGAGGGGCCCCCGTCGAGTCCGGAGGTCGCCGAGGCGTTCGCCCGGCTCGGGGACGTCGAGCCGGGCGTCGTCGTCGAGGTCCGACCGGCGGTTCGACGCTGGCTTCACTCGGTCGCCCGGATTCTTCGTCGCGGGCTCGTTGTCATTGTCGACTACGGCGGGTCCCAGGCCGAGCTCTACGGCCGCCACCATCCCGAAGGCACCGTCGTCGGGTACCGGCGTCACGGGATCGTGCCGAACCCGCTCGATGCTCCCGGAGAGCAGGATCTGACCGCCCACGTCGACTTTAGCGACCTCGCGACGGCGGCCCGCTCCGAGGGCCTGGAGGTCTTGGGCACGGTCAGCCAGGCCGAATTCCTCATGGGCTGCGGGCTCGAGGAGCTTCTGCGGCGCGAACAAGCCTCCGCGACGACGATCCAGGATCTCGCTGCCTTGCGGTCGGCGGTGCGCCGCCTCCTGGACCCGCGGGCGCTGGGAGGCTTCCGGGTCGTCCTGCTCGGCCGGGGCGTGCCGACCGAGACCCCGCTCCGCGGCTGCTCCTTCCGACTGCCGCAGGCGTCGGGGCAGGCAGGCGCATCGCAGACCGGCGCGGCGTAGTCGACCCCGGGCCTCGGCGTTGCCGGGACGTCGCGGGATGGACGTCGCGTGGCCTCGAATGGTCGCCCCGCGCGGTCCCGGATCGGGCGAATGCCCGACTTGGCGGCACCCGGCCACGGCGGCACACTCCCGCCGCCGGTCGGCCGCTGGCGGCCCGCTCCGAGGCCGCGGCTGCCGGGCCGGCTCGGGAGCGGGCTCGGAGCCCGGTTCGCGCGCTCGGCTCG
>JBHORA010000166.1:0-11960 GCA_042408535.1 Chloroflexota bacterium
GCGCTCCTTCGTGTCCGGCCACTCGATGTCGAGGACCGGCACCTCGTTCATCGACTCGCCGGTCCCGACCCCGAGGATGACCCGTCCGGGTGTCAGGCAGCCGAGGGTCGCGAAGGCCTGGGCGACGACGGCCGGGTTGTACCGGAAGGTCGGTGTCAGGACGCTCGTGCCGAGGAGGACACGCGCGGTCCGCTGAGCGACGGCGGCGAGCCAGGCGATCGCGTTCGGGGCGTGGCCGTTCGTGTGCCGCCAGGGCTGGAAGTGGTCGCTGACGAAGACGCTGTCGAAGCCCGCCCGCTCGGCCTCGACGGCGAAGTCGAGGAGCTCACGGGGTCCGAACTGCTCGGCCGAGGCCTTGTATCCGAGTCGCAGCATTGATCCTCCGAGTAGTCGCGATGGAGAACGAGTTAGGGAGCCGGCGAGACAGACGTACGGAATGTACGTCTGTCTCGGCCCTGAGTCTCCGAGTCGACCGGCACCTGGGCCCGACCGCCGGCTCCATCCACGACGCTCCGGTCGTCGCCTCCGTGTACCGTCGACCGCAACGAGAGCACGAGGCGCTCGACGTCGCGACGCCGCAGCCAGTACCGGCGTCCGTCGAACGTCGCGCCGAGCCTTCGCAGCCGGATCCGTCGGCGCAATGTCGAGGGATGACAACCGACGAGACCGGCGGCCTCGGACACCGTGATCGGGTCCCCCGGACCATAGAAGTCGCTGTGGTGACCGAGGTCGCTGTGGTAGAGCTCGCCTTCAACCCGGAACGAGGCCGGACCGGCCTCGCCCGGCCGACCGAACCAGCGAGCCTGGAGACGTCGATCGTATCTGGCTCGGCGACTCGGATTGCCCAAGATCTCGTAGGCGTGAACGATCCGCTTGAACGCCCGCTCGGCGGCGGGATCGGAGCCGTTCACGTCGGGATGATAGCGGCGCGCGAGGGCGCGATACGCGGCCCGAATCGCACGCTGGCTCGCCCCCGGCGCAAGACCAAGGACGGCGTAGGGGTCCATCCGGCCGCCCACCTTACGACCGGCCGGAGCCGGACCCCGCGTGGTTCCGGTCCCGGATGCTCGCCGCGATCCGGGCGTTAACGTGCGCTCCGAGCGGCGTGTACGGCGGACGTTCCTGGTTGCAGAGATCCATGGCGATGCGGGCATACACGACGGCGGCGGAGGTGAGGTCCGAAACCTTGATGGCCTTTCGCGCCGCATGGGTAGCCGCTCGCGGAGCATAGCTCACGGCCGGAATCCCGAGCTCGTTGAAGGCGTTCGTGTCGCGCCACATGCTCGTCACCGGCGCACCGACGAGGGTCGGTGGTTCGGGGAACACCTGGGCATGGCACCGCCGGATCGTCTCGATAAGCCGTTCGGCGCCGACGGCTTCGAACCCGGGCCGGTAGAGGATGAGCTCGACCTGCCCATCGACCCCGAGCTCGGCGAGGATCCCGCGGAGCTCGTCGCGGACGTCGTTCGGGTTGACGCCCGGCAGGATCCGGGCGTCCACGTACAGGGCGCAAACCTGCGGGGCGCTCGTCAAGTTGAACGGGTAACCCGACCGGATTGCGTTGACGGAGGCCTTCGGCACGACGGTACCGAACGGGCTCTCGTAGACGTTTCGAGTCTCGTACTCCCACGCCCAACGCTCGAAGCGCTCGATGACGGCGGCAGCCCGGACGATGGCGTTCGGTGCGTCGGCCAAGCCCGTGGGCCTCGGCAGGTACGGCGTGTAGTACCGAGGCGTGTCGGTCACGACCGTGACCTTGAACTGGGCCTTGCCGGGCTCGATCCCGGCGATCCCGAACCCCGTCCCCTCGGCGACGAGGGCGAAGTCCGCGACGACCCCGTGGGTCACCATGAACCGCGCCCCGAGGTCCTTGCTCAGGTAGCCCGGCCCTTGCCACTCGTCTACCGGTTCGCGCGAGATCTCGCCTGCCACGGCCGAGACGACGAGGTCGCCTTTGAGCGGATAGCCGGCCTCCCGAATCGCCTTCGCAGCGACCAGGAAGGCCGCGAGGGGGCCCTTGTCGTTCACGACCCCGTCTCCGCAGATCTCGTCTCCCTCGATCCAGGCCCCGCGATAGAGCGGATCGAGCGGGTCCTTCGCCGACCAGACGGCGTCGGGGCGAAGGGTCGTGTCGAGGTGGGCGTTGAAGATCAGGCTATAGCCGCCGCCCGTCCCGGTCAGGCGTGCCGCGACGTTGAAGCGGTCCTCGATCAGGGCGTACTTCCGTGGCTCGAACCCGTTCGCCCGGAGCCAATCGAACACGAACGCCCCGGCCGGCCCCTCGCTGCCGGTCGGGCTGTCGATGTTCCCGAGCGCCAGTGCGAGGTCGATCACCTCTCGCGGGTCGATCCGAGCCACGACGTCGTCAGGTGTCATCCAACCGCCTCCTTCCGTGGCCTTCCATGGCCCACGTCGCCGAGACCCTCACGACGCCGCGAGCCGCGCACCCTCGTCGGCTCCCGGTGCCGCCCGCCGCACGGCGGGCGTTGGAACGAGACGCCAGGCAGCGAACGAGGCGAGGAGGAGGATCGCCACGGCGGTGAGGATGGCGTTGCTCGAGCCGAGGTTGTCCATGACCGCCGCCAGGAGGATCGGCCCAATGAGTGCGCCGAGATCGGCCGAGAAGCGATACGTGCTGAGGGCCCGCGTTCGCTGGTCCGGCGGCACGATCTCGGAGAGGAGGGCCGTTTGTGAACTCGTGAAGAAGTCGCCGAGCCCGATGAGCGCAGCCACGGCCAGGAAGGTCACCAGGTCGTGCGTCAGCAGGAAGGCCAGGTCGCCGGCGGCGACGGCAGCCAGGCCGGCCGTGATGACGCGCCGGCGCCCAATCCGGTCGCCGAGCATGCCCCCAGGGGTCGCGACCATGAGCCCGGTGATCGACATGAGGGCGATCGCCGTCGCGATCGAGACGCCGCCGAGACCCAGGGCGCTCGCCGCGTAGAGCGGCAGGACCGTGTTCCGGAACCCGTGGCGATGGATCATGTTCGCGACGACACCGAAGTTCGTCGCGAGGATCGCGACCGTCCGCCGGCGGCCGTGGAGGACACGCTCGCCGCCGTCTCTTCCCCGCGACGCCGAGCCTCGCCGGCCGCCGAAGTCGACATGGGCGAGGACGGGCAAGAGGATCGCCCCGGCGACGACCGCCAGAACCGCCGTGACGATGAACGTGGCCCGCCAGGAGATCGCCGCCCCGATGAGGCCTCCGAGGAGCGGGTAGAGGGCGATCCCGGTGTTGTTGGCGACGTGGAAGAAGCTCATCACCTTCCCCCGGTTTGCTTCGCTCGCCGTCGCTCCCAGGCCAGAGAGGATGATGGTGGCGAGGATCCCGACGGCGAATCCGGCGCCGACTCGGGCGGCGATGAGGAACTCGATCGTCGGGGCCACGGAGCCGAGCACCGATGCGACGATCAGAACGATAAGGGCGATGACGCTGAGGCGTCGGTGACCGACCCAGTCGGCCAGCCACCCCGCCGGCAGGTCGACGATGAGTCGTGCGAGCCCGTACGACCCGACGACGAGCCCTGCCGCCGTGATGCTCACGCCGAAGTCGGCGCGAACGACCGGCAGGAGCGGGGTCAGGATGTTCGTCGCGGCGATGACGAGGAAGATCGAGATCCCGAGGAGGTAGGACTCGCGCCGGATCGGCCCGGGCCCTGGAGGGGTGGTCGCATCTCCCGCGTCCGGGCGACGCCCGCCGCCCGCCGGGCCGAGTCGCGCGGATCCGCTTCTCTGCCTCACGACAGGCTTCCTCCCGTAGCGTCGCCGGAGTCGAAGAGCCGCTCCAGATCCGAGAGCTGGAGCGAGCCCGGGTCGAGGGCCAGCTCGCGTCGCGAGCAGACGGCCCGGAGGACCAGCTTCCGCACCTGTCGGGCGTCGAGCCCCGCCGACACACACCGCGCCGCGAGCGCCTTCAGTGCCTCGCCGTCGAGGCCGTCGAGCGGCCGGAGCTCGGCGATCGCATCGGCCAGGATTGACGCCGTGGCCTCGATCCCGGGCCGGGTCATCTCCTCGATGAGGTCCGACCGCGACAGGAACGCGGCATCGCAGCCCTGGATGAAGTTCGTCGTCGCAACGAAGGCGACGTTCGGGCAGGACGCGGCGACGTGGTCGAGGCCGGCCAGCACCGCGTCGGTGGCCCGGTGGACGTCGACCGGGTTCGTCTCGAGCGAGGCGCCGCTGCGACTCACGGCAAGCGCCTCGACCTCATCGAGGAGCACGACGACCGGTCGACCGCGGGCGGCGAGGTCGGGAATCGTCCGCTCGAACAGGCGGGCGACGCTTCGCTGGCTCTCCCCGAGGAGCTGACTCGGGAAGACGTGGGGATTGATGTCGACGAAGTAGATCCGCTCGTCGAGGATTCGCGCCGCCCGATCGGCAAGCCCGCCGGCCAGGGTCGTCTTGCCGGTCCCCGGCGGCCCCGCGAGGACGACGAGGCCGTGGATCGGGACGCCGATCGCACTAACTCGACCTCGGTGGCGAAGGGCGAAGAGGAGGTAGTTGAGGAGCCGCTCCTTCGCTCCCTTCGCCTCGACGATGCGCTCCCAGCGGTCAACCCAGGCAGGATCGGGCAGCTCGACGAGGCTGACGAGACCCTCGGCTCCGGGTGGCGTCGCGAGGAGCGGCACGGCTCAGGCCTCGGGCCGTCCGTCGAAGTGGTCCGGCCACACGACGTTCGCCAGGTCCGGCGCGTCGAGCACGGGCGGCTCCTCGAATAGGTTCAGGGGATCGAGGAGGATTCGGATCATGTCGTAGAGGGCGTCGAAGTTGTGGACCCGGATGAGGCGAGCCGTTCGCTGCGGATCGTCGTTGAAGTGCTGATGCCACTGCCAGTGATCGACGACGATGAGGTCGCCGGCCTCCCAGGGATAGTCGACCCCATCGATCTCGCTGTGTCCTCGTCCGGAGACCACGTAGAGCCACGCCTCGCCGCCGTGGCGATGCCGCGACTGGTAGAGACCCGGAGCCAGTTCATGCATCACCGCGCTCAGGCCGGCCGTGTGGTAGCCGATCGCTCGATCGACGAGGAACGTGCTTCGTGCTCCTCGCTTCGTGATCATCCCGCGCACGTCGCCGAACCGAGTGATCAGGCGCGCCTGCTCGACGCCCGCCCACTGCCGAGCGAGTCGCTGGGTCCGTCGGGCGTATGGGTCGCTACCGGGGAGCGGCGCCACCTGGCGCGGCCGAGGCGGCAGGTCGGCAACCGGCGTGTCGCCACCTTCCTCGAGAATGGCGGCGCCGAACTGCTCGAGCATCGGCTGGACGCTCCACGTGTGAAAGACCGCCGGACGCTCCGGGTGATCGTTCCCGTGGCGGTGCCACGCCCAGCTCGGCAGGTGGAGGGTGTCCCACGGCTGCCAGTCGATGCGCCGACCGTCGATCTCCGTCCATCCGGAGCCCGACTCGACGAACATGATGGCGTCCCAGGAGTGGCGGTGGATCGGTGTGATCGTCGCCGGGGGGAGTTCGTGGAGCGTCGCGTCGAGGTTCTTCGTCGGTCGGTCGCCGTCCCAACCCGCGTAGACCCCGCGCCGCGTCCGTCTGGCCGGGCTGTCGACGAGAACGACGTCGGCCCGCCGGATCACCGTCTTGTGATAACCGCGCCACTCCTCGAGCAGCGATTCGCGGCGCTGCTTTTGGATCTCGTAGTGCGTCGTCTGGGTGGACGTCGTCGTCTTCATCGCCGAGCGTCCGTCACCTAGCGCCCACCGACCGGTGTCGCCACACGCGGCAAGACCTCGGTGGCCAGGATCTCGATCTGCTCGAGCCAGTCGGGGAACCGCATCCGAAAGTCGAAGATCAGGAGATCACAGCCGATTTCGAGATAGCGCTCGACGCCCCGGATGATGTCCTCGGGGGTACCAGCAAGGATGGATCCGTCGAGCTCCTCGATCCGCGTGAAGACGCCGCCTTCGGGCTTGACCCAGAACTTCTGGGCGTTGGCGTTTTTGATCAGGCCCGGGACGTTCAGGCGATTGACGGCGGCCTCGGTCGTGTCGTCAATGCTCGTGACCGGGACCGCCCCGGTCATGATCATCGGCTTCCCTTGCTCGGCGCACATCTGGCGGATCTTTGCCACCCGGACCTCGTACGTCGGGAACGTGATCCGGCCCGGCAGCCAGCCGTCGCAGAAGTCGACGGCGAGCCGAGCCGACGCGGGCGTCGCTCCACCCCACCAGACGGGAACCGGGTAGAGCGGCTGCGGCTTCAGATCGACGTCCTCGAAGTCGTAGAGGTCGCTGTGCCATGCCACGGTCTCACCGGCCCAGAGCCGCCGGGCGATGAGGGTCTGCTCGCGCATGAGCTCAGGCCGCTTGACGTGGCCCATGCCGATCACGTCGAACTCGTGCTGGAAGTTCCCGGCCCCGATCCCGAGATCGAACCGGCGCCGCGTCATCCACGACAGCGACGCCACGCTGTAGGCCATGTGGATCGGATGGCGGAAGGGAATGATCGTCGCCGCTCCGAGGCCGATCCGCTCGGTGACCCCGGCCAGATAGCTGAGGGTGATGAACGGCTCGATGAAGGTCCGGTCGGTCCCCTCCATCCCGTGCGGATGGAAAACGAGGTGGTCGCGGACCCAGAGGGAGTCGAAGCCGAGCCGGTCGGCGAGCCGAGCGCCCTCGACGAGGAGATCCTGGTCGGCGTCCTCGCCGAAGTGGGGAACGAGCAGACCGAAGCGAATGGCCATCGACGGTTCTCCCTGCACCTATCTCACCGTTCCGGACAGGCCTGACGGCCCCAGCCCGGGGCTCCGACCACGGAGCCGTTCTCGTAGACGATCCGGCCGCGGACGATCGTGGTCTCGATGCGACCCCGGACACGCCGGCCGGCGTACGGCGTCCAGCCGATCTTGCTGAGGACGAGCTCGTCGCGGATCTCCCATTCGGCGTCGAGGTCGACGATGGCGAGGTCGGCGTCCGCGCCGACCTCGATCCGACCCTTCCGGGCGAGCCCGAACCGACGAGCAGGGGCAGTCGAGACGAGCTCCACGACCCGCTCGAGGCTGATGAGGCCTCGCTGGGCGGCATCGATGAAGAGCGGCACGTAGAACTGAGCCGATGGGGTCCCCGTGTGCGCCGCCCAGCCGTCGGTCCAGCCCGGCTCCTTCTCCTCGCGGGTGTGCGGCGCGTGATCAGTAGACACCAAGTCGATCGTCCCGTCCCGTAGCGCGTCCCAGAGGACCGGAACGTTCTTCTCCGGAACCCAGTAGGAGAGCGCGTACGAGCCGAGGCGCTCGACGGTCGCCCAGTCGTTACCGAGGAACACCGCCCACGGGTTGAGTTCCGCGCTGACGTTCCGACCGGCCGCCTTCGCCGCCCGGATCTGATCGACGACGCCGATCGTCTGGGTATGGAGCAGATGGAGGGGGGTACCCGTCGCGGCCTGGAGCCGCAGCAGCACCGCCACCGCCGTGTCCCAGATGAGCCCGTCGTACGCGGCGTAGGCCCGAGCGTAGGCGCGGAAGTCCCGCTCGCCCCGGGCCCAGAACCCCTGCTCGATGTGATCCATGAGCGACTGATCGTGCGGGTGGACCATGAGCGGCAGGCCGGTCGCCCCGACGGCCTCGAAGATGCCGAGCAGCTCGCCGTGGGCATGGACGCCGATCCCCGGCATGTGGGGATACGACCGGCCCGTGTCCACGACCATGAAGACCTTGAAGGCGGCGATCCCCCGCTCGGCGAGGGCCGGGATCTCGTCTGGAATCGTGGCCGCTGCGTTGACGTTCCAGTCGACGATCGCCTTCGACCGGTAGAGATCGAGCATGGCGTCGAGGCGCGCCGCGGTGTTCGGCGGGGGCTCGACGTTCGGCATCGCAAAGGTCGTCGTGACGCCGCCGGCGGCGCAGGCCTGCGTGGCGGTGACGATGTCCTCCTTGTGGGTGAACCCGGGCTCCCGATGGTGGGCATGAACGTCGACGGCCCCGGGCATGACGATGCGTCCTGCGGCATCGATCTCCCGGAGGGCGTCGAGCGGCGTCCCCGGCGCCACGATCGCCGCGATCCGTTCGCCGGCCACTCCGACGTCGGCGGCGACCCGCCCCGCCGGGCCGACCACGAGGCCGTTGCGGATGACGAGGTCGTACGCGGGTCGGCCGGTCATCGATTCGGCTCCGCCTGCTTGAGCGCGTCGAGGTACTGCACCCCGGACTCCCCTTCCGCTTCGTGGACGACGAGGTCGCCGCTCGTCAGGTACCGACGGAACCACTCGACGATGAGCGGTGTCACGACGTCGCGGTACTGGGCGTACGCGGCGTAGTGCGTCGTGTGGCGCTGGATCACGAGGCGCTTCGGCCGGCCGGCGCGCTCATAGAGCGACCAGGCGTGGTCCTCGGGTGTCGTCGCATCGTTCTCGACGGCGATGAGCATGAGCGCCCGCGGTGCGATCCGGTCGGCGAAATCCAGCGGCCGATAGGCGAAGATTGCGTCGGCGCTGGCGAGCTGGACGAGCCGTGGAACACGCGCGTCGACGTCGCCCTTCACCGCCGTCGAGCGACGCTCCGGGGTCGGAACCATGATTCCGTCCCGGGGCGGGACCAGTTCCGACGCGCCGCTCAGGACTCGTCGGCGACGGTCGTCGGCCACTCGCTCGAGGAACTCGAGCCACTCGTGCTCCCGCCGCATCCGGTGGAGCCAGTCGCGGCCGTCGGCGATCGGGACCTGACTGACGACCGCCTTGACCCGTGGGTCGAGACCGCCGACCACGACCGCGTGACCACCGCCGGTCCCGCCAGATCCGAAGGCACCGATGCGTTCGGCGTCGATCTCGGGTCGGGTCTCGAGGTAGGTGATGGCGTTCCGCCAGTCCTCGACCTGGGCCATCGGATCGAGGTACGTGGCGTCACCCTCCGAGTCGCCGAACCCCCGGTAGTCGAAGACGAGGACGGCGAAGCCGGCTGCGAGCAGGCCAGCGTGGTAGGGCTCGTAGAGCCGGGCGTCACGGAGTCCGAGCCAGCCCGGTCCCTGGACGACAGCTGGAACCGGGGTCTGGGCAGAGGCATCGTCCGGCAGCATGAGGGTGCCGGACAGGGCAGCGCCGTGGCTGTAGAAGCGAACGTGTTCGGACGCCAAGAGATCCTCCGGTGTGTGCCGGCGAGTCACACAAATGTATCCAAAGTGCCGATATTTGTCTACAAGCCGCGCTGGGCGCCATACACCCATGGCGCCGGGTTCTGGGCGTACTCGTCATAGGACCCAGGCATCGTGATACCCGGGATGGGCGGGACCCAGTCGTCGCGGAGTAGTTCGTCCGGGTCGCCGTAACGGGCCGCGAGGTCCCTCACCTCTGGATCGTCATAGGCTGCCAGGCGGCCATCGACGATGACCGGGATGTCGCGTCGGGGTGTCTGGACGACGAGCGTCGCGGCCATGAGGTGGACGTGGAGGTGGCCATACAGGAGGCCGCGCTCGCCAGCCCAAACCTCCTCGGACGACCGCCACCGAGTGCCGATCCCGCAATGGATGATCCCGGCGCGCCGCCGCTCCCACTCGAACCCACCCGATGAGTGAAGGTGGATGTTGCGAGGCCGGGCGATCTTGGGGTTCGTGCCGATCGCGATCTCCCAGAGCCAGAAGAGCCCCGGACCGGGGAAGCACGGGTACTGCGTCGTCTTCGACTCCTCTTCGAGATCTCGCCAGGCCGCGCCATATGCTCCCCCACCGCGGATGTCGACGAGTCGAGCGCGCTCGATCTCGAGCTCGATCCTCGGAAAGGGCCGGCTGAAGTGGTTGAGAGTGCCGGCGATCACCCCCCGAGTGTCATCCTCGGGCTCGATCGGCGTCGGCGGGTGCGCCATGAGGTGGCCCCACTTCGGGGTCGGGCCGTAGTCGTGCCGGCCGTCCCGGAAGGGCTTCTCGAGAATCGTCAGCTCGAGCCGCGTTCCTTCGGGATCGGCGAGGAAGAGGCGCGAGCCGACGTTGTCGGTGATCCGTGCCCAGGTGCGTTCGTTGATGAGTCGGTGCAGGTCGCGGGGAAACAGATTCGAACCACGATCGAAGTGGTCCTTCACGACCCAGGGGAAACCTTCGTAGCGGTGACTCGTCTTGGGAATCGCCCCGCCCTTGCCGTGGATGAGGAGGTCGTAGCCTCGCGACCGGGCGAGCTCCTCGACCCAGGGCACTCCTTCCCAGCGGCGCGGCGCCTCCGACCACGGCTGACGGCGCATCGCGACCCTGATCTCGTCGAGCTCGTCGAACTCCCGATCCGGCTCGACCTGGACCACGACCACGTCGACGGAGGCCCCCATCTCGCGCAGCGCCGTCGCGACCGCGTGCGTGATGTCGGGGTCGGTCTGGCTGTCGACGCCGATGAGAACACGGTCGCCCGGCTTCGTGGCGCCGTAGCCGATGAACCCTGCCGCCGTCCGCCGCACCTCCGCGGATCGGGCGACGGCGCGGGCCACGGCCAGGAGCTCGTCGAGCTCGACGACGCGGGAGACGCCTCCCGTCGGGCCCGGCTCACCGATGGTCGTGGAGCCGGGGTTCGAAGCGGCTTCGCCACACATTCCAGCTGCCCTCCTCGCCCACACGTCCATCATGGGTCGCCCTCCGGACGAGCCGGAGGGCGACCCTGCGTCGACGCTACAGCGGGGTGTTACTGCAACGGGATGCCGAGCTTGGCGTAGTAGCCGATGTCGGCGAGCTTCTGGAGGTAACTGCGGTCGAACGCTTCAGACACGGGGACGTTGGCGATGTCGGGGTTGACCGTGGCCAGAACCTGCTTGGGGTTCTCGAAGGCGTCGTCGGGCCACATCATCGTCCGATTGCCCCAGGTCTGGAAGTCCGCGATCAGCCGCTTGGCGGTTTCGGGGTCGACCTGGGCGAACTCGGCGTACTTCGCCGCCGCCGTGTCCGGATCAGCCCACATCATGTTCTGGGCCTCGAGGACCGAGGCGGCGACGACGAGGGCGGTGTTCGGATTCTGGGCGAGCCAATCTTCCGTGACCCCCATCCCGCTCCTGCCCCACGGCAGACCCTCCTTCTTGAGGTCGACGAGGACGTTGAATCCGAGCCCGAGCATCTCATCGCGACGCGAGTCGTCGACCGGGGCCGCCGCGCAGGCGCCGCCCTGGAGAGCGGCGATCCGGGCGCTCTGGCCGCCGATCTCCGTGATGACGACGTCGTTCGGTGTCAGCCCGAGGGCCTTGAGGGCGAGGATGACCGACCCGTGGGACGTACCTCCGAATGTGCTGACGGCGACGCACTTTCCGCGCAGGTCGTCGGCCGTCTTCACGTCGGCGACCGAGACGAGATCGTCGGTTAGGACGATGGCGTTGACGGCCAGGATCTTGACGGGCGCGTCGGTCGTCTGCGAGGTGATCGCGCTCGACACGCCGACGAAGGCGACGTCGAGCTGACCCGCCTGGAGGGCCTGCATCGCCTTGCCGTCACCCTCGAAGACCGAAACTTCGGTCTTGAGCCCGTTGCGCTCGAAGATGCCCGTCATGTGGGCAAGCTGGGCGGCAAACTGGCTCGTCTCGGTCACGCTGAGCCCGATCTTGATCTCGGACTTTTCCGGGGTCGGCAGCGTCGGCTCAGGCGAGGGACTCGGCGCGCTGCTCGGGTTCACCGACGCGGCGGGAGATGGGGAAGGCGAGGGCTGAGGCGTCGGGCTGGTTCCGCCCGCGCACGCGGCGCTCAGAACCGCCGCGCCGACGGCAACACCGAGCAGCCGAAGCCGAACGTTCATCGACATCGTGCCGTTCTCCTCCTCCTGTGTCCTGACAGGTGACACTCCGTGAGCATGGAGACTCACGGACTCGAAATGTACTCGAAGCTGTTGACATTGTCTACATTGTCGCGGCAGACTCTATCCATTCCGTCGTCCACACCACCGACAGGAGCCGTCATGTCGCAGGATCGCTCCCTCGTCAGCGCCCCCGCCCAGCCCCTTGCCGGGACGGCGATCACCGAGATGACCGAGCGGGAGGCCTGGAACCGGAAGCACCCGCCGCTCGAGGCGAA
>JBHORA010000083.1:0-11370 GCA_042408535.1 Chloroflexota bacterium
GCCCTCCGGTCGGTGCCGGCCGTCGGCGTCGACGTCGCCTCGGGGGTCGAAGTCGAGGGGAGCGGTCGGCCGCGGAAGGACCCCCTCCGGGTCGCCCTCTTCGTCAAGCGGGCCCGGGCGGCCCGGGACGACCGACCCCACCTCCCTGCCCGGCCGACCCCGGTCGAGCCGAGCCTCCTCGAGGCCGACGCGGCGGGCCACTGGGGCCCGGACGGTGCCTTCGGCGGCCGCTACGTGCCGGAGACCCTCGTCGCCGCCCTCGACGCCCTCGAGGCGGCGTACCGGGAGGTCCGGCACGACCCGCGCTTCTGGGCTGAGCTCCGGCGCCTCCTCGAGACCTACGCCGGGCGACCGACGCCCCTCTATCGGGCCGACCGGCTGGCGGCGGCGGTCCTCGAGCGGGCCCGCCGGCTGGCTGCGCCCGGAGGCGGGGGGCGGTCGGACGGCCTGCCGCGCCGGCTCCGCCTCTACCTGAAGCGGGAGGACCTCGCCCACACCGGCGCCCACAAGCTGAACAACGCCCTCGGCCAGGTCCTCCTCGCCCGGCGGCTCTGTAAGACGCGGATCATCGCCGAGACGGGGGCCGGCCAGCACGGCGTGGCGACGGCGACCGCCTGCGCCCTCCTCGGCCTCCCCTGTCTCGTCTACATGGGGGCCGCCGACGTCGAGCGCCAGGCGCCGAACGTCCTCCGGATGCGAGCCCTCGGAGCCGAGGTCCGGCCGGTGACGGCCGGCAGCGCGACCCTCAAGGACGCCATCAACGAGGCGATCCGCGACTGGGTGACGAACGTCGAGACGACCCACTACGTCCTCGGCTCGGCGATGGGACCCCATCCGTACCCGACGATCGTCCGCGACCTCCAGCGCATCATCGGCGACGAGGCGGCGGCCCAGCTCGCGGCGGTCGAGGGTCGCCTGCCGGATCTCGCCATCGCCTGCGTCGGCGGGGGCTCGAATGCCATCGGCCTCCTCAGCCGGTTCGTCGCCGAACCGACGGTCCGCCTCGTCGTCGCCGAAGCGGCCGGCGACGGGCTCGAGACGGGTCGCCACGCGGCCGCCATCCGGGGCGGTCGGGCGGGCGTCCTCCACGGCGCCCGGTCCCTCGTCCTCCAGGATCCTGACGGCCAGATCCTCGAGGCGCACTCGGTCTCGGCGGGCCTCGACTACCCGGGTGTCGGGCCCCAGATCGCGGCCCTGGCCGAAGCCGGCCGCCTGCGGGTCGAGACGGCGACGGACCGGGAAGCGATCGCCGCCATGCGGACGGTGACCCGGACCGAGGGGATCCTCCCCGCCCTCGAAACGGCCCACGCCGTCGCGGCCCTGCCGACGGTCCTCGCCGGCAGCAAGCCGGACGAACCGTGGCCCGAGGAGGCCCTCGTCCTCCTCGGCTTTTCGGGTCGGGGCGACAAGGACCTCGCCGCCCTCGAGCGCTTCGGCGACGTCGGCCCCTGGCCGGAGGCGGCGTCATGACCGCCCTGCCCGTCGAGGCTCTCCTGGGGACCGACGGAACCCCTGGGGCGACTCGGATCCGGGCTGCCTTCGCGGTGGCCAAAGCGGCCCATCGGATCGCCCTCGTCCCGTACGTCGTCGCTGGCTACCCCGACCCGGCGACGAGCCTCCGGGCCGCCCTCGCTGCGGTCGAAGCCGGCGCCGACCTCCTCGAGATCGGGCTGCCCTTCTCCGACCCCCTCGCCGACGGGCCGACCCTCCAGCGAGCCGCCGCGGCGGCCCTTCGGGCGGGGGCCACCTTCGAGACGAGCCTCCGTCTCGTCGAGGCCGTGGCCGCCCGCGCTCCGGGGCTCCCCCTCGTGCCGATGGGGTACGCGAACCAGCTCGCCGGTCCCGAAGACCCGGCGGTGCGGATGCGCCGCCTCGCGGCAGCAGGGGCGAGCGGCCTCATCGTGGCTGACCTCACCCCGGACGAAGGTGCGACCTTCGAGGCGGCCGCCCGGTCCGCTGGCCTCGGCCTCGTCTACCTCGTCGCCCCGACAACTCCGCCGGCTCGGCGAGCCGCCATCGCCCGCCGGACCGGCGGCTTCCTCTACTGCGTCTCCCTCGTCGGGGTGACGGGGGCCCGGGCCCGGCTGCCGGCCGGCCTGCGACGACTCGTCGGTGACGTCGTTGCCGTCTCACCGGTCCCGGTGGCGGTCGGCTTCGGGGTGAGTCGCGAGCGGCACGTGGCGGCCATCGCCGAGGCCGGAGCCGACGGGGTCGTCGTTGCCTCGGCCCTCGTCGATGCCCTCGGGCCCGAGGGTCGGGACGTGGTGGCCATGGGGCGGCTCGTGGCTCGCCTGGCGGCGGCGACGAGGGTCGGCGGAAGCTGAGCTCGCCCGGCCGTCGTCGCCGGGCCGCTTCGCCGGGCTGCCCGTCATTCGGGACGAAACCGAGCGGGAGCTGCGCTCGCCCGGCCGTCGTCGCCGGGCCGCTTCCGTCTCCAGGAGTTCCTCGAAGCCGACCGGCCGCGGCGCGTCGAGGAGGCCGATGGCGGCGGCCGCCGTCCCGAGCACCCGCTCGACGCTCCAGCCCGCTGCCCGGAGCTCGCGGACCCCGGTGTCGCCGGCCGACTTGCTGAGCTTCCGGCCATCGGTGGTCCGGACGAGGGGATGGTGGAGGAAGACGAGGCGGTCCGGGTCGCCACCGAGAAGGCGCCGGAGGCGGAGCTGGAGGGGTGTCGCGGGAAGGAGGTCATCGCCCCGGACAACGAGGTCGATGCCCTGATCGAGGTCGTCGACGACGACCGCGAAGTGGTACGTCCAGTTCCCATCGCGGTCGCGGACGAGGACGTCCCCGCTCGCGGCCGGCTCACCGGTGCCCGGCCCGTGGACGAGGTCGCGGTAGGGCTCCGAACCGCTCCCGAGCGCCACCCGGAGCGGTGTGTGCGGCTCGAGGGACAATCCGAGCTGCCGGCAGCCGCCCGGGCAGCCCGGCCCGCTCCAGTCCCGGCCGCGTTCCTCCCGCCAGCGGGCGAAGGTCGCCCGGCTGCACCGACAGCCGTAGACGAGACCCGTCGCCACGAGGTCGCCGAGGGCTGAACGGTACCGAGCCTCGCCATCGGACTGCCGGTAGGCGGGCCGCGAACCGTCGTCGGCTGGGGGCGGCTCGTCGGGCTGAAAGCCGAGCCAGGCGAGGTCCTCGAGGAGGGCGGCCTCGAAGGCGGGTCGCGATCGGACCCGGTCGTGATCCTCGATCCGGAGGACGACGACGCCGCCCGCGAGGCGGGCCATCCCCCAGACGACGAGGGCGTTTGCGACGTGGCCGAGGTGGAGGTAGCCCGTCGGTGCCGGGGCGAACCGGGTCCGGACGCCCCGCGGCAGGGACCCGGCCAGGGCGGCGAGGCGGAGCCGACCGGTCACGCCTCCTCGTCGAGGCCGTTCCGGCGCGCCTCGAGGGCCCGGGTGGCGGCGATGACACGTCGGTAGACGGCGAGGAGGGCAGCCTCGGGAAGCGGTCCCGCGTTGGCGGCGGCGACCCGCTCGAGGACGTCACGCTCGCGCTCCGTGTCCCGGACCGCCCGCCAGCCGGCCGCCCGCTTCGCCCGCCCGACGGCGAGGGCGAGTCTGGCACGCTCGTTGAGGAGGGCAACGATCCGCCGGTCGAGGGCGTCGATCCGGCGGCGGAGGCGGCGAAGCTCGAACGGCTCGGATTCCCCCGGCGTTCGCTCCTCGATCGGCTCGGCCAGGCCGTGCCGTCGATCGACGGTCCTCGGCTCCAGGCGAACCGTGGGGTCAGCCGGCACCTCGGACTTCGACCGGGGAAGGGCGGCCCGGCGGGGTGGCGCTTCTCGACGCGCGGTCATCCCCGGGAGCCCTCCCGGTCGGCCGCCGCCCCCGAGTCCGCCGCCGCCCCTGAGTCGGCCGCCGCCCCCGAGTCCGCCGCTGCCCCCGAGTCCGCCGCTGCCCCCGAGTCCGCCGCCGCCCCCGAGTCGGCCGCTGCCCCCGGACCGGCGAGCCAGCGCGCCGCTGCCTCGAGGGCGAGGTGGTAGCCGCGCTTGCCCTGACCGACGAACGAGGCGATCGCGATGTCGGCCAGGTAGTTCACCTTCCGGAAGGGCTCCCGCGTCGCCGGATCCGAGAGGTGGACCTCGAAGAACGGCCGCCGGATCCCTTTCAGGGCGTCTCGAAGGGCGATGGAGGTGTGGGTGTACGCCCCGGCGTTGACGATGGCGACCTCGAAGTCGCGCGCATGGAGGCGATCGATGAGAGCACCCTCGTGGTTCGACTGGAAGAAGGCGATCTCGAGGCCGAGCTCGGCCGCGTGACGGGCGAGCTCGGCGTGAATCTCCTCGAGGGTCTCGGTCCCGTAGATCTCGGGCTCCCGCGTCCCGAGGAGGTTGAGGTTCGGGCCCTGGAGAACGAGGACGCGCGGCACGCCTCAGGCCTCCCGGCTCCCGGCCGCGGCGGCCGCTCGCGAGCGCGAGGGAACCTGGCCGACCGACCGAGGCGCGACGCCCTTCGCGGCCCGGCGACGAACGGGCTGCCCGCCCACGAGCTCGGCCACGACGGCCCGAACCAACGCCTCCGGCACGTCCCGGCAGACCTCCCAGCCGTCGGCCGTCGGCAGAACCCACCGGAGGCGGCCGAGGTCGTGCTTCTTGTCCCGACCCATCGCTTCGATGACGGCGTCCACCTCGACGGGCGCCCGGCCCAGACCAAGTCCGAGCCGATCCAGGAGGCCCTCGACGCGGGCGGCCCGCTCGGGCGGCGTGCGGCCGAGCTCGGTCCCCAGTCGACAGGCGGCCCGGAGGCCGAAGGCGACGGCTTCGCCGTGGAGGATGCCCCGGTAGCCGGCCGCCGCCTCGATGCCGTGGCCGACGGTGTGGCCGAGGTTGAGGCTGATCCGCGGCCCCGACTCGCGCTCGTCGACGAGGACGACCTCGACCTTCGCCCAGGCCGCCCGTTCGACGAGCTCGGCGACGATCCCGTCCTCGAAGACCGCTGGCTCGCCCTGGGCGATCGCCGGCCCGTAGACCTCGAGGAGCTCGAAAAGTCGCTCGTCGCCGAGGACCGCCATCTTCACCGCTTCGGCCAGGGCCGCCCGCCGCTGCCGAACGGGGAGCGACCGGAGGGCGAGGACGTCGATGATGACCGCCGCCGGCTGGTGGAAGGCGCCGAGGAGGTTCTTCGCTTCCGGCAGATCGACGGCCACCTTGCCGCCGATGCTGCTGTCGATCTGGGCGACGAGGGTCGTCGGGACGTGGACGACCGGGACCCCGCGAAGCCAGACGGCGGCCAGGAAGCCTGCCGCGTCACCGAGGGCGCCGCCACCGATGGCGACGAGGGGCTCGCCGCGCTCGACCCGGAGGGCTGCCAGCCGCCGGGCCGCCCGACCGATGACGGGGAGCCGTTTCGCTGCCTCGCCCCGCGGGAGGAGGAGCGGCTCGACGGTCCAGCCTGCCCCTCGAAGCTCCCCGGCGATGGCCGACCCGACGGCCGCCCAGGCGCCCGGCTCCGAGACGAGGATCGCCCGTCGGGCCCGGAGGTCGCGGAGAACGTCGTCGAGGAGGTGAGCAGCGATCCCCTCGCCGAGGAGGATCCGCCCGATACGCGTCCGGGCGTCGAGGAGGGTCGTCGGCCCCAGGGAACGACCTCCGCCCTCCCCGGCCCTCGACGTCCCTCCCGGCTGCTCGAGCCGTTCGGCGAGGACCCGCTCGATGCGGCGGAGGACGGGGCCCACCCCGGCGCTGCCGTCGACCCGGATGGCCGCCGCGTAGAAGCGCTCCCGCTCGGCGAGGAGGGCCCGGAGCACCTTCACCGGGTCGCGGCTCCCGGCGACGAGGGGCCGAACGTGGCGACTCCGCCGCAGCCGGGCGCCGAGGACTTCCACCGGGCCGTCGATCCAGACCGGCAGGCGCCGCCGGTAGAGGAGCCAGCGGTTCCGCGGATCGACGACGGCCCCACCCCCGGTGGCGATGACCCGACCGATCCGGGGCGACAAATCCGCCGGCCCGAGTCCGGCGACGACCTCCCGCTCGAGCGCCCGGAAGGCGGCCTCGCCCTGTTCGGCGAAGATCTCGGGGATGGAGCGGCTAGCTCGGGCTTCGATGACCTCGTCGAGGTCGACGAAGGCGGCGCGGTGGAGAGCCGCCAGGCGACGGCCAACGACGCTCTTGCCGCTCCCCGAGAGCCCGACGAGGACGACGTCCACGAGCGCCCCGTCCGCTAGTCGTCGCCGCCGGAGCCGGCTTCGTCCGATCCGGTGAGCGCCGGCTCCGAGACCGGGTCGGTCCGCCGACCCGCTCCGGCGGTCCCGGCGTCCTCGACCGCGGCCGGAAGACCCGGCGTCTCCCCCTCGGCCTCGGCCGGGGCGGTCGGGAGGGGTCGGCCCCCGATCGTCGGTGCCGGCACCGGCGACGCGACTCGGGCTCGGTAGCGGGCGACGGCGTCCTCGAGCTCCGCCATCGTGTCGCCTCCGAACTTTTCGAGGACGAAGCGGGCCAGGGTGACGAGGACCATCGCCTCGGCCACGATCCCGGCTGCCGGGACGACGCTGATGTCGCTCCGCTCGTAGTGGGCCTTCTCGACGGGGCGGCCGGTGACGAGGTCGGCCGAGGGGAGGGGTCGAGCGAGGGTCGAGATCGGCTTCACGGCGCCCCGGACGACGATCGGTTCGCCGTTCGAGACCCCGCCGGTCAAGCCGCCAGCGTTGTTCGAGCGATGGACCCAGTGTCCCTCCTCGTCGCGGCCAGCGATGATGTCGTGGACCGCCGAGCCGAACCGACGGGTCTGTTCGAAACCGAGCCCGAACTCGACGCCCTTGACGATGTTGATGCTGACGACGGCCGCGGCGAGGGCAGCGTCGAGACGCCGGTCCCAATGGACGTAGCTCCCGAGACCGATCGGCACCCCCTCGGCGACGACCTCGAAGACCCCGCCGACGGTGTCGCCCCGGCTTCGGGCCTCGTCGATCCGGGCGATCATCCGTTCCTCGGCCTCCGGATCGGGACAGCGAAGGGGGCTCGCCTCGGTCTCCTCCCGCGAGCGGCGGCAGTTCGCCCGGTCAATGGCAACGCCGCCAACCTCGGCCGTGTACGACCAGACGTCGATGCCGAGGGGCCGCAGGAGGGCCCGTGCCACCGCCCCGGCCGCCACGCGGGCGGCCGTCTCCCGGGCCGAGGCGCGCTCGAGGACGTTCCGGACGTCCGAGAAGCCGTATTTCAACGCCCCGGCCAGGTCGGCGTGGCCCGGCCGAACGCGGGTCACCGGCAGAGCCCGCTTGTTGCCGGCCGCGACGAGGGCGAGGAGCTCCTCGACGTCGGTCTCCGAGAGCGGCTCCACCTGCATGACCCGGGTCCAGTTCTCCCAGTCCCGGTTTCGGATGAGAAGGAGGACCGGCGAGCCGAGCGTCCGGCCGTGGCGGACGCCGGCGGCGATCTCGGCTCGGTCGTGCTCGATCTGCTGACGAGCACCGCGGCCGTAGCCGCGCTGGCGCCGGCCGAGATCGACGGCGATCTCGTCGGCGGTCAAGGGCAGCCCGGCCGGGAGGCCCTCGATCGTCACCCCGAGGAGGGGGCCGTGGGACTCGCCGGCGGTGAGAAATCGAAAGGTCGCCATCGGAGAGCTGCCAGCTCCGGGCTACGCCTGGGGTTCGCCGGCCGGCCCGCTCGTCGCCCCGGCGGGCTCGCCTTCGGCCGACCGCAGCCCGGCGGCGCGGGCCTCGTGGAGGGCGGCGGCCATGACCTCGAGAGGCGCCGGTTCGCCGGTCCAGAGGGTGAAGGCGGCGGCGCCCTGGTGAAGGAGCATGACCTCACCGTCCATGACGGTGCAGCCGGCGGCTTCGGCGTCGCGGAGGAGCTTCGTCCGGTTGTAGATGAGATCGAGGACGAGAAGGTCGGGCGGGATGAGCTCGGCTGGGATCGGGCTCTCGTTCTCGTCGGTCAGGCCGACCGAGGTGGCGTTGACGAGGACCTTCGTCTTCGCCAGCTCGGCCTCGATGATCGACTCGTGCCACGGCATCGCCCGCAGCTCCATGTGGGCCGCCGATCGAGCGAAGTGGCGGACGAGGGCCTCCGCCCGGTGGAGGTGGCGGTTGAAGACAATGACCCGCTGGAAGCCCGCGGTGATGAGGCCGTAGACGACAGCCCGAGCCCCGCCGCCGGCTCCCAGGACGACCGCTTGGCGCGGCATCTTCTGGCGACCGACGAGGCGATCGAGGGCGACCTTGAAGCCGGGGACGTCGGTGTTGTGGCCGACGAGCTTCCGCCCCTCCTTCGTGATCGTGTTCACGGCCCCCGTCGCCTGGGCTTCCTCGGTCAGGCGATCGACCATCGGCACGACCCGCTCCTTGTGGGGGATGGTCACGTTCGCCCCGAGAAACTCGTCGCTCCGGACAGCCTCGATCGCCTCGGCCAGGGCGATCGGCGCCCGATCCCAGAGCTCGTAGCGGGCGTCGATGCCGAGGGCGTCGAAGGCTGCCTGCTGCATCGCCGCCGAGAGGGAGTGGGCGACCGGATGGCCGATGAGGACGACGCGCTTCGTCATGCTCGAATCCTCTCGATCTCGTCGAAGAAGCCGGGATACGAGATGGCCGCGCAGGCGGGTCGCGCCACGGTCGTCTCGCCCCTGGCGATGAGCCCGGCGACGGCGAAGGTCATCGCCAGGCGGTGGTCGTCGAGGCTGTCGGTCGCGGCCCCGGCGAGCCGCGTCGGGCCCCGAATGATGATGTCGTCGCCATCGACCGTGATGTCGGCCCCAAGGCTCCGGAGCCCGCTGGCGATCCCGGCGATCCGGTCCGACTCCTTGTGGCGGAGCTCGCCCGCGTTCCGGATGCGGGTCGTCCCCGTCGCCTGGGTCGCGGCCAGGCAGAGGATGGGGATCTCGTCGATGGCGGCGGCGACGTCGGCCGGGCCGAGCTCGATCGCCCGCAGCTCGGAGGAACGAACCGTCACGTCGGCGACGGGCTCACCGACCTCGCCCCCGAGGTCGGCGACGGCCGGGCTCGCCGCCGGAGCCTCGCTCGCCGACCGGACCTCGATCCGGGCCCCCATCGCCTGGAGGAGGTCGATGATCGCTCGTCGGGTCGGGTTGACCCCGACCTCGCGGAGGGTCAGCTCGGCGTCGGGGTGGATGGCGCCAGCCACGAGCCAAAAGGCGGCTGCCGAGATGTCGCCGGGAACCCGTTCCGTCGTCGGCCGCACCGTTCCGCCTCCCTCGATCGTCCATGCCACCGCCTCCGGGGCGTCGGTGTCGCCAGCCTCGGCCCGCCAGACCGCCACCCCACGAGCCCGGAGCATTCGTTCGGTATGATCCCGGGTCGCGACTGCTTCCCGAACCGTCGTTCGACCCGCGGCCCGCAGCCCCGCGAGGAGGACGGCGGACTTCACCTGGGCGCTGGGGACAGGTGTCGTCCAGGTGATCGCCCGCAGCGGGGTGCGACCGATGACGGTCAGCGGTGGGAGGGAGTCGTTCCGCCGGGCGTGAAGCTGCGCGCCCATCGAACGCAGCGGCTCGATGATACGGGCCACCGGTCGCCGCCGCAACGAGACGTCGCCGTCGAGGACGGCGTAGACCGGGAGTCCCGCCAGGATGCCGGCCAGGAGGCGAAGGGACGTCCCCGAGTTGGCACAGTCGAGAACCCCCTCGGGCTCGCGGAGACCGTCGATCCCCGGCGAGACGACCCGGTAGTCGACGGTCCGGCCGTCGGTCGCCGCCCGCTCGACGACGGCCCCGAGCCGAGCGACGAGGCCGGCGGTCGTTCGGACGTCGGCACCGTCGCCAGCTCCGATGATCCGACTTTCCCCCTCGGCGAGGGCAGCGAGGAGGAGCGCCCGGTGGCTCATCGACTTGTCGCCGGGCAGCTGCGGCTCGCCCCGGAGGCGGCGGGCGGGTCGAACGATGGCTGGCTCGGAGCGGTTCCCGATCGCTGGCGCTCCGAGCTCGAGCCCGCTCAATGCCGGCCGACCATCCCGACCGTCGCGGTCGGGGTGACAGGGTCGCCGTGGAAGGCCCGGACCTGCTCGTGGATGGGGACGAGGGCGGCCATGAGGTCCCGGAACTGCTCGATCGTGATCTGCTGTTCGGCGTCCGAGAGGGCCGCGTCGGGATTCGGGTGGACCTCGACCATGACGCCGTCAGCGCCAACGGCGACACCGCCCATGGCGAGGGGCTTCACGAGCCAGCGCTTGCCCGTGGCGTGGGAGGGATCGACGATGATCGGCAGGTGGGTGAGGTGATGGAGGAGCGGGACGGCGGTCAGGTCCATCGTGTTCCGGGTGTACGTCTCGAAGGTCCGGATCCCTCGCTCGCAGAGCATGACGTTCGGGTTGCCGGCCGAGACGATGTACTCGGCGGCCATGAGCCACTCCTCGATGGTCGAACCGAAGCCGCGCTTCAGCATGACCGGCCGAGCCACCCGGCCCACGGCCGTCAGGAGGGAGTAGTTCTGCATGTTCCGAGCGCCGATCTGGAGGATATCGGCGTACTCGGCCACGACGTCGACCTGGTTCGGCTCCATGACCTCGGTGATGACCGGCAGCCCGGTTCGCTCGCGGGCCTCGGCCAGGTAGCGGAGGCCCTCCACTCCGAGACCCTGGAAGGAGTAGGGCGAGGTCCGGGGCTTGAAGGCGCCGCCCCGGAGCACCTTCGCCCCCGCGTCGCGGACGGCGAGCGCCGTTTCGAGGAGCTGCTCCCGGCTCTCCACGGCGCAGGGGCCGGCCATGACCGTCAGCGAGCCGTCCCCGATCGTGAGGTCGCCGACGCGGATGACGGTGTCCTCGGGATGGAACTCGCGGGAGGTGAGCTTGAAGGGTCGGCTGATCTCGGTCACGCTCTCCACTCCGGCCAGGCCGGCGAGCCGGTTGAACAGCTGCTCCTGCGCCCGCCCGCCGTTGCCGACGACGGCGATGACCGTCCGCCCGCTCCCTTCGTGGGCGAACGGCGTCAGCCCCTCGGCGAGGATCTGGCTCTTCACTCCGAGGATCTCCTCCTCGGTTGCGTCAGCCCGCATCACGACGAACATCGCTCCATCCCTTTCACGCCTGGGCCGTGCTGGGCGAACAAAAAAGCAGAGGCGCTGCCTCTGCTTGCCCGGCACGACCCGCCTGCCCGGATCACGCAGATCCGCGGCCGATCATGCCGGGGTCCGATAAAAGAAGAAGGTCGACATCGGTTGGGCTCCGACGATACACGACCGGACCCCGCCTCGTCAATGCGGCCAGTCGATCGGAAGCTCTGGATCGAGGGCCACGGCAGCCACCCCTTGCCGGCTCGGTGAGGGGCCGTGCTACCATTCCGCCCTCGGAGAGGTCGCATAGTGGTCTAGTGCAGCGGTTTGCTAAACCGCCGAGTGGGGTAACCTGCTCCGAGGGTTCGAATCCCTCCCTCTCCGCCAGCGCGCCCGTAGCTCAGTGGATAGAGCGTCAGGTTGCGGACCTGA